>JBOGXL010000001.1:0-9983 GCA_050694575.1 Actinomycetota bacterium
GGTCCATCCAATGCGGTGTCTCGCGCGAATGAACCGTGTCACCTTTTCGGGGGCGATTCCACAGGAGCAGCACAGCGGCGTTCGCCGTTCCGAAGGCGTGTTGTGGCCACCCGTTCTGGTGGCAGTACTGAGCGATTTCGTCGGGCCACGGATCCCCGGTTCGCGGGTCCCGTCCTTCGAGTAGCTTGTTCCACTCGATCTTCCACGCGTGCGGCGCCTCGCTGGCGTCCGGGAAGACGGTAAATGTCGCAGCGGCTTGCTCTCGCTCCGGCAGGGTTGGAGCAAACAGATCAACCGGGGGCACGGTGCGGATCAGTTCGAGCCGGAGGTTGTAGAGAAGTGGTGCATCGTTAGCGCTGTGACTTCAGCCGCTCGGACAGGCGTTGACAATGTGGATTGCTCGGGGCCAGCGCATCCAATCTCCGAGTCCGGCGGCGCGAAAGAGTTCGTGTACCCAATTCTGTACCGGCGCCGGTCTCGCTCATCAATGAGTGCAGCGAGCATGCCAACTGTCAGCAGCTTGACAAGGAATTCGCCCATGTAGAGCAGTTCGAAGAAGAGCGCAGTATCGGAGTCCACCTTTGCAACCTCGACTCGGCGCCACATCCCGCGGAGCGGCTCAAATCCGTTTGTTTCAGCCGGTGCTGAACTCAGTTTCGAGTCGTAGCGAGGTGCAGGCTCGGGGTCCGCGGTCCTTGTCACGGTTTACGCAGCGCCGTCGCCGCGAGCGGACGCCTCGCGGTAGACGGAGTAAGCCCAACGCTGCTTGGGCTGGAGCTGGAGATACCAGAACCGCCGCTGCTCCCACATCGGCGGGCTCCCATCCTCGGTCCGGATCGGCGAGAGCCGATCGACGATGCCGACCCAGTCCTCGGCTTCGGCGTCGTACTCGTAGAGGATGTCGGTGTCCCACCACTTCTCCTCGGAACCCGAATCCTCGGTATTCGACGAGTTCGCCATCTGTCGTTGCACCGTGGGCCCTGCAGGATTTGAACCTGCGGCCTCTTCCGCGTCAAGGAAGCGCTCTCCCCCTGAGCTAAGGGCCCGAGACGGGCATTCTACGGGGGAAATCGTTGACCCGGAGGCCTTGTCGTGGCTCCCTGATACGCAGCCGATCCCTCGTTGTACCCCAGTTCGTTTCCAAGGAGAGCCGGAGCAGTCCGAGATCGAGCGCATCGTGCGCGTAAGTCTCCGAGCCGGACGCAGCTGCGGCGATCGTCCGCCCGCCTAGCCAAAGCACGTACCGTCGTGCTGAGATAGCCGTATGGGTGACCTCTTCGAACGCGCGTGGCCTGCATCGGCTCCCAAGGGAGCCGTTGTCATCGTGCACGGTCTGGGCGAGCACTCCGGGCGCTACGAGCACGTTGCCCGTGCACTGAACGACGCCGGGTACTCCGTGTACGCCCAGGACGCCCGAGGGCACGGACAGTCGATCGGGTTTCCCGGCGACATGGGGGGCGACCCCGACCAAGTGCTCGACGACCTCGTCGCGTTGTGCACGCGTGTGCGGGCCGACCACGAAGTCGTGTTCTGCCTGGCTCATTCCATGGGCACGCTGTTCGCGTTGCCGGCCGTGGCGCGGATGCCCATGGGAACGCTCCGAGGGCTGGTGCTGTCGGGAACCGTCGCGGCCCCCGGCCCGGCGAGCGAAGAGCTCATGACCGGTGGCAAGGTGCCCCCCGAGTCGGTGTCACGAGACCCGACAGTTGTCCAGGCTTACATCGACGATCCGCTCGTCTTCGAGAAGGTTCCGCAGGAGCTGTTGGCTTTGGCCGGGGACGTGACGGCGAGGTATTTCGAGGCGATCCCTGCGATCACCGTCCCCGTCCTCCTCATCCACGGTCAGGAGGACCAACTCTGCGACCTGTCGGGCGCGCAGATGGTGCACGCGCAGCTCATCACGACGGACAAGACGCTCATCCCGTATCCAGGGCTGTATCACGAGGTGCTCAACGAGCCCGAGAAGGCTCGCGTGATCGCCGACGTCGTCGGCTGGCTGGACGCCCGAGCCGGCTGATAGAACGGGCCACCAGCCCCTCGTGCCGTGGATCACTGCAGCCACCTGCACGCCTGGCGTTTCGCCGACGACCCGAGTGGGGAAGGGCCTAGTCATGTGGAAGCCGAGGAAAGATGAACCGAACATGGCGACACTTGCCGTTCTCGCCGCATCCGCTCGCGAAGCCGAGGAGCTCCTCGCCCACGAAGCAGACCTTGACGAGTACGCGATCGACGAAGCGAATCGCCGACTGAAGCTCTTCATGCGCGCTGCACGCCAGGCCGCGCGCTGAGTTGGGCTGCGGGGGTACGAGATGGGAAGTCATCCGCCTGAGTGTGCCCGGAGCCTTGGCACCCCGAAGCGATCCCAGCCCTTGCCGCCGACAACTTCGGCGATCACCCTCTCGGTTCCCGCACGTCCGGAGGCGCTGGGGATCGTCCGCCTCGTTCTCATGAGCTGCGGTGCGGCGGCCGGCATCGACATCGATGAGATCTTCGCCCGATCACATGAGATCGTTGAGTCGTTCACGAACGTGCTGATGTCCCAGCCCGAAGCTTCGACGATCGTCATCCGTACACAAACGGGCGCGCACGATGTCGACCTCGTGCCTTTCGATCGGACGAACGCCCGGCCGTAGATCAGCAGGCGAAGCAGTCCCCATCTGGAGATGACCCGACGTGATCCGTACGAAGCTACCTTTGACCCTCGGAGGAACGGTGGAGCCGGTCGGATCTGAAGGCACACCCGAAGAGCTGTTCGCTCGGCGGGGCGACCCGGGCGTCCGCGATGAGGTGGTGGAGCGGTACTTGCCGCTGGCGCAGAACCTCGCCCGCCGCTATCAACGATCGGGTCAACCGATCGAGGACCTTACGCAGATCGCGTCGATCGGGCTCATCAAGGCCGTAGACGGTTTCGATCCATCGCGGGGCGCGAGTTTCGAGTCCTACGCCGTCCCGACCATCCTCGGCGAGCTCAAGCGCTACCACCGCGACCGCGGCTGGTCGGTTCGCATGCCGAGGCGCCTGCAGGAAAGCGCCCTCCTATTGAAGGACTCGATCCCGCGCCTATCGCAGGACTTCCATCGCTCCCCGACGATCGCTGAGATCTCCGATCACACCGGACTTCTGGAGGAAGAAGTCCTCGAGGCGCTGGACGCCCAAGAGGCCTACGCGAGCCTTTCGCTCGACGCCCCCATAGACGAGCACGGCGAGGGGTCGACTCTGGCCGATCGAGTAGCCGGAGAAGACGACGACCTCGAGATGGTGGACGAGTGGGCGGAGTTCGAGCCGCACCTCCGTCGCCTGCCGGAACGGGAGAGACGCATCATCGTCCTGCGCTTCTTCAAGGACTGGACGCAAAGCGAGATTGCGGAGCAGCTCGGCATCTCGCAGATGCATGTTTCCCGGTTGTTGTCACAGACCTTGCGTTCGCTGAGGGACGCCGTCCAAACGGCGCCGTGACTTACAACACCTTCCGGTATGACCAGAAGACGCGGCCGATCCGAGCACCCACCGCCTTCGCGTAGAACTCGTGCGCCGTCGCCCATGCGATATCTGCGTGCTCGTAGCCACGAGCACGCATCGCGTGCAGTGCACCGAGAAGCGTCGACGTTCCGATCCCGCCTCGTCCGGCGTCGGGGATCGTGGCTATCGGCCCGAACCATCCTTCGCGGTTGACGTCCCAGCACGCGAATCCGAGATCGCGGTGCACGACGCAATTGCCCAACGCCACACCCCGCTCGAGCTCGTTGATCCAATTCGGGAAGTGCTCGGTGACCCACGGCCTGATCGCTTCCAGCTCATCCGTGCCGGCGTGGCTCACGAGCAGGGGCGGCTCTGCGAGATCCCTGAGCGGGACGGAGAGGTTCACGGCTTCGTCCGTCTTTTCGTATCCCGATCTGGTCAGCAGGACGGCTGCCTCCATCAGACGAACGTCGATACCGGGTACGACGTAGTAAGGAGCGGACGTCCCCACATCGATCGAGCGCGCGCCGCGTTCTTGACAGAACGCCTCGATGCTGTCAAGGAGATGGGATCCGACCCCCGTCCGTCTGACGACGGGATGCACAGAGAGGAACTTCACGTAGCCGTACCGTTCGCGCACAACACCGACGCCGACGGCGTCGAGGCCTCCCGCATACATCGCGATCGCGTGCTGCGGGTCGGGGTCCGCGAAGATGGAGCGCCGAACGGAGGTGGTCGTCAGGAGGTCGTACGGACAAGCGACGCGCGTGAAGGCTGCGATCTGCGGCGCGTCCGCTTCCGTCAGGGCTACCGGCTCGTTCACGGCGTCGATTATGCGTGCGCATCGAACGTCGGCGTACATTGACGGCCGTGGAGGTAAACGACTCGGTCGCGCTCGTCACCGGAGGAGCCTCGGGTCTCGGGCGCGCCAGCGTGGAAGCGCTGATCGCCGGGGGAGCGAAGGTCGTCATCTGCGACCTGCCGCGTTCGCCGGGGGAGTCGGTCGCCGCCGAGCTCGGGGGGTCGGTCGCGTTCGCGCCGACCGACGTGACCAACCCTGAGGAGGTCCGGGCGGCGGTGGATCTGGCCGTCGAGCGATTCGGCGGGTTGCACATCGCGGTCAACTGCGCCGGAATCGGATGGGCACAGCGCACCGTGTCGCGATCCGGCCCCCACGACCTGAAGGTGTTCGACCTCGTCATCCGCGTGAATCTCATCGGCACGTTCAACGTCATCCGCCTCGCCGCCCAGCAGATGTCCTCGCAAGAACCGCGGGGCGAGGAGCGGGGCGTGGTCGTGAACACCGCGAGCGTCGCTGCTTTCGACGGACAGATCGGCCAGGCCGCCTACTCGGCCTCCAAGGGCGGCGTGGTTGCTATGACGCTGCCGGTGGCCCGCGACCTCGCCGCGCGACTCATCCGCGTCGTCACTGTCGCACCGGGGACCTTCGACACGCCGATGCTCGCTCAGCTCCCCGAGGAGCAGCGGCGCAGGCTCGCGGACGAGATCCCACACCCACAACGACTAGGACGGCCCGACGAGTTCGCATCGCTCGTCCGTCACATCGTCGAGAACCCGATGCTCAACGGCGAGACGATCCGGCTCGACGGCGCGATCCGGATGCCGCCGCGGTAGAAGCCAAGCCGAAGGGGGCCGTGATGCTCAAGGAGTTCAAAGCGTTCGTGCTCCGCGGCAGTGTCGTTGACCTGGCCGTCGGTGTCGTGATCGGCGCGGCCTTCGGCGCGATAGTGACATCGCTCGTACAGGACGTGCTCACTCCGCTGCTCGGTCTACTGAACGTCCCCGACTTCAGCGATCTGACCGTCGCCGTCGGCGACGACGCGATCGCGTACGGCAAGTTCATCAACGCGATCATCAGCTTCGTGATCATCGGCGCCGCCGTGTTCTTCCTGGTCGTGAAGCCGGTCAATCACCTGATGGCCGGCGGCAAGGCGCCGGAGGAGCCGAAGGTTCAGGAGTGCCCGCATTGCCTGAGCTCGATCCCGGCCGCCGCGAAGGTGTGCTCGCAGTGCGGGAGGGACGTCCAGAAGGCGACGTCTGCGGCGGGGAAGCGGTCGAGCCGTCGCTAGAGGAGTCTCCGGCACCCGGACGGGTTATCCACGTGGAGTACGCTCGCTTGGAGGTTCGATGAGGCTCGAAGGGATCCACCACATCACCGCCATCACCGGTGATGCGCCGCGCAACGTCGAGTTCTACGTCGGCGTCCTCGGCCTGCGCATGGTGAAGAAGACCGTCAACCAGGACGTCCCGACGATCTATCACCTCTTCTACGCCGACGAGAAGGGGAGCCCGGGCTCCGACATCACCTTCTTCGAGTACCCGGGTATGGAGCGCGGGCGAGCCGGCGCCGGAATGGTCCACCGCGTCGTTTGGCGGGTCGCGTCTGCCGACGCTCTGAGCTTCTGGGAGGAACGGCTGCGCTCCCGGGGGATCGGCGTCGAGCGCACGCCGGAGGCCGTACGGTTCGCCGACCCCGAAGGTTTGGGCCTCGAGTTCCGTGTCGTCGAAACCTCAGACGAGCCGCTCCGTGCCGCGCATCCGGACATCCCCCAGGAGTTCGCGCTCCAGGGCTTCGACGGTGCTCGTGCGTACTCGGGCGATCCGGCGCGGAGCCGGGGCTTGCTCGAGGCCACCCTCGGCTTCCGGTCGACGGGGGGCGCGGATTACGTGGTTCGCGGGAACGATCGCGGGTCGTTGTGGGAGTACGACCCCACCACGACGCGCGGTGTCCAGGGCGCCGGAACGGTGCACCACATCGCGTGGGCGTCGACGATGGAAGACCACGAGCGGTGGCGGGACAGGGTGATCGAGGGGGGCGCGTCGCCCACTCCGGTCATCGACAGGTTCTGGTTCCGCTCCATCTACTTCCGGGAGCCTAGCGGCGTCCTCTTCGAGATCGCGACCCTCGGCCCGGGGTTCACCGCGGACGAATCGTTCGAGCATCTCGGCGAGAGCCTGACCCTGCCACCGGCCTTCGAGCACCTGCGGGACGAGCTCGAGCGCAAGCTCACTCCGCTCCCGGACGTGCGGGAGCTCAGGACCCGCACGCCCGCCCGCTGAGCCTCGGCTCAAGTGTTTCCCTCTCCGGCCGAAGGCTTACTGACCGCTTAGGAGGGGACCCATGCGCAATGAGAGGGAAGAAGCCATCCGCCGGCATCCGGCATCGGGCGTTGCCCCGGCCGGCCGGTCCGAAGGCCGTTTGCCGTATCGAAGGTTCCTCGACGCGCTCGAAGAGCTCGAGCTCGTCGTGTCGCTGCACGGGAGGGCTTCAGTCGAGGCGTCGCTCGCCAGGGCCGAGGTGCGACGGGTTCGTGACCTCGCCACCGAGGCGTGGCGGAGCAACGCAGCAGCGTAGGACCTAGCCGAGTCCTTCCAGTACGACGGCGATCCCCTGGCCGACGCCTATACACATCGTCGCCAGACCCCAGCCTCCGCCCGAACGATGGAGATGCCAGGCGAGCGTGGTGAGTATCCGGGCTCCCGAGCAGCCCAGGGGATGTCCGAGAGCGATGGCTCCACCGAGCGGGTTGACGATGTCGGTTTCGAGCTCGGACCACTCGGCGAGGCACGCCAGTGACTGAGCGGCGAACGCCTCGTTGAGCTCGACCGATCGCAAGTCGTTCCATCCGATCCCGGCTCGTTTCAGTGCGACCTGCGCGGCTTCGACCGGACCGATCCCGAAGAGATGAGGTTCGACGCCCGACACCGCGCGCGAGGCGATCCGCGCCAATGGTCTGCCACCGGCGACGTCCAGTGCGGCCTCGTCACACAGGAGCAACGCAGCCGCGCCGTCGTTCAGCGGTGACGAGTTCCCGGCGGTCACCGTTCCGTCGGGACGAAAGACCGGCCGCAATTTCCCGAGCTTCTCCAGCGTTGTGTCGGCGCGGACGCCTTCGTCTGCGTCGAGATCGCTTCCCGGCACTTCGACGATCTCCGACGCGAAGAGCCGGTCGGCCCACGCGGCCGCCGCACGTTTATGACTGCGGAGTGCGAATGCGTCCTGAGCTTCGCGGGATATCTCGTAGCGATCGGCGAGGATCTCGGCCCCTTCACCCAGGCTCACCGTCCACGCATCGGGCATCGCCGGGTTGACCATCCGCCAGCCGAGCGTGCTCGACCACACGGTCTGGTGCTCGCGCGGGAAGGCGTGCTCCGGCTTGAGCATCACCCACGGCGCACGCGTCATCGATTCGACCCCGCCGCCGATCGCGATCGATGCGTCACCGACGGCTATCGCGCGGTTCGCGTCGATGACGGCCTCCATCCCCGAACCGCACAGGCGGTTGACCGTCGCTCCGGGCACGGAGACGGGAAGTCCCGCCAGGAGACCCGCCATACGCGCGACGTTTCGGTTGTCTTCGCCGGCGGCGTTGGCGTCACCGAAGACGATGTCGTCGATGCGCGCTGGATCGAGATCTTGATGACGATCCAGCAAACCCCGCACCGCCGCGGCAGCGAGGTCGTCCGGACGGACGGTCGCGAGGGCGCCGCCGTAGCGTCCGATGGGGGTCCGGACGGCGTCCGCGATGAAGACGTCGCTGGTCACGTCCACAACGATAGACGTCGCGAGAACCGGCGTTTGGGACCAGAAGGCGCCGGGGACCTGACCACCGTGGAACCTCGTCTGCTCGTCCCGACGAGCTCGCTTCAGGAGTACATCGCCCTGGGTGGTGGACAGGGTCTCGAGCGGGCAGATTCGCTCGGCCCGGAGGGCGTCGTCGACCTCGTGACCCGCAGCGGCCTGCGTGGTCGCGGCGGCGCCGGATTTCCCACTGGGACGAAATGGCGATCCCTGCTCTCCGCCGCCGGCGAGCGTTTCGTCGTCTGCAACGCCGCGGAGGGCGAACCGGCGACGTTCAAGGACCGGTTGCTCCTTCGCCGCAATCCGTATCCGGTGCTCGAAGGCATCGTCATCGCCGCCCGAACAGTCGGTGCCCAGCTCGCGTTCATCGGCCTGAAGGACCAATTCACGCTGGAGACCGAGACCGTATCGCGCGCCATCCACGAGATGGGTGAGGCCGGCATGCTCGGCTCCCTGGAGCTGCGCATCGTTTCTGGCCCCGATCGGTACCTCTTCGGTGAGGAGACGGGCCTGATAGGTGTGATCGACGGCCGCGGTCCGTACCCGCGCGAGGTGCGTCCGTTCATGCAGGGCCCTTTCGCGAACTCCTCGACGCCGAACCCGACGCTCGTAAATAACGTCGAGACGCTGGCGAACGTCCCCTCCATCCTCACCAAGGGGGCCGAGTGGTTCAGGTCGGTGGGGACGGACGGGTCGCCGGGCACGATGCTCTTCACCGTCGCCGGCGATGTTGCGTGTGAAGGCGTGTTCGAGCTTCCGCTGGGGACGTCGCTACGCAAGTTGATCGAAGGACCGGCGCGCGGGGTCCGCGATCACGGGAACGTGAAGGCCGTTCTGCCCGGCGCATCGAGCGCGGTGGTCACGGCGGACATGCTCGACCTGCCGCTCGACTTCGATGCGTTCCGGCGAGCGGGGACCGGCCTGGGCGCCGGTGGGTTCGCCGTGTACGACGAGACGGCCTGCATGGCCGAGGTGGCCCGGCAGTTCAGTCGCTTCCTCTATGTGGAGTCGTGCGCGCAATGTCCGGCGTGCAAGATGCACTCGGAAGCAATCAACGACTTCTTCACGTCGCTGCACGACGGCAGCGGAACGCTCGGCGACATCGAGGAGATCGTGGCTCGCGCCGACCGGGTGACGGACGGCCAGAAGTGCGCGTTGCCGACGGGCACCAAGCTCGTCGTACTCAGCCTCGTCCAGGCCTTCGCCGAGGAGTTCGCCGCACACGTGGGGGCCGAGTGTCCCCGACCGAGAACACTCGGGTTCCCGAAGCTCGTCGATTACGACGAGGAAGCGGGGAAGTTCCTCTACGACAGGCACTACGGATCGACGAGGCCCGACTGGATGCCGGTCTCCGTGGGCTCGACGAACGCCGAAGCGTAGCCGCTTCACAACCCGCCGCAACGATAGACTCCGCCGCGCATGTTCGACTTGCGATCAGCGTTCGGCGACGAGCTCCACGCGGTGCTGCGGTCGCCGGACATGTTGGTCGGTGCGGTGGAGGAGGCTGCCTAGATGGCCGGCGATCTCTGGAGTCAGGTCGACGGCTACTTCACCGAACTGTTCGGTGCCAGCGACGCCGCGCTGGAGGCGGCCCTCGAGGCCTCATCGGCGGCGGGACTGCCGCCCATCGCCGTGTCACCGAACCAGGGAAAGCTCCTCATGCTGCTCGCTCGCATGCAGCGAGCGAAGTCGATCCTCGAGATCGGCACGCTCGGTGGATACAGCACGATCTGGCTGGCGAGAGGTGTAACGGACGGCGGCCGCGTCGTCAGTCTCGAGGTCGAACCGTCGTACGCAGAGGTGGCGCGATCGAACGTCCACAACGCCGGCGTCGGCGAACGCGTCGAGATCGTCGTTGGCGATGCGAAGCAGACGCTCGCCGAGCTCGAAGGCCCGTTCGACCTCATCTTCATCGACGCCG
>JBOGXL010000002.1:0-5628 GCA_050694575.1 Actinomycetota bacterium
ACGCCCCGAGGCGTGGGATCAGCGGCCGGAGCGCCTCCCGGAGCCTGCGACGAACCCTGTTGCGAACCACCGCGCTGCCGATACGACGGCTTACTCGAAGACCGACGCGTGTTGGTTCCGCCGCTTCCCGAGCGAAATGGTACAGGACGAACTCCGGACGGGTCACACGGTCGCCCGAGTGAAGCGTCGTTCGGAAGCCGGATCGGGAGCGGAGGCGATTCTCGCGGCGCATCGGCGCGGCCCCGCGGCGTGCTCAGACGGCGATTCGCTGGCGGCCCTTCGCACGGCGACGACGGATGACGGCGCGACCGCCGGGCGTGCGCATGCGCTTTCGGAAGCCGTGACGCCGTTGGCGACGCCGATTGTGTGGTTGGAAGGTTCTCTTCATGACTCGCCTTGACCGGAGAACACGCAGGCTATCAGACCCCCGAAGTGCAGCATGAGCGGAGGCATTGACAAGCCTCGGCGCGCGCGGCATAGTCTGCCTCTGCGCGGCCTCCGGGCCGCGGTTTTGCGTTCAGGGGACGTATCCACACTTGTGGAGGAGCTTGTGGATAGCGCGGCGAACGCGCTGGGGGAGGGCTAAATGGGTGGGACCTCGATGGCCGCCGCGGATGTGCACGCCGTGTGGCAACGCTGTGTGAACGACGTCCAGGCTCGGCTGACGACGCCGGCATCTCGGACGTGGTTCGAAGAGACGGAGGCGCTGGCGCTGACCGACGACTCGATCACCCTTCGGGCCCCCAATTCCTTCGCCAAGGAGTGGCTGGAGCACCGGTACGCCACCCTCCTCCAGGACGCGCTGCGGCGTGCGTGCGGACGTGAGCTCCGCCTCGAGATCCTCGCCGGTTCCAACGGGTCGGGACCGCTGCCCATCCCGCCCCCGCCGGCCCCGGCCGGCGCTCCCGCCGACGCGCACCAGGCGTCGCTCAACCCGCGATACACGTTCGAGACGTTCGTCATAGGTGCATCGAATCGTTTCGCCAACGCCGCCGCCATGGCCGTCGCCGAGACACCCGCGAGCGCCTACAACCCGCTCTTCATCTACGGGGAAGCCGGACTCGGAAAGACCCACCTGTTGCACGCGATCGGAAAGCACTCGCGCGACCTCTACCCGCATCTTCGCGTGAAGTACGTGAGCTCCGAAACGTTCATGAACGATTTCATCAACGCGATCAAGGACGATCGCTCCGAGTCGTTCCAGCGGCACTACCGGGACAGCGACCTGCTCCTCGTCGACGACATCCAGTTCCTCGAGAACAAGGAGCGCACGCAAGAGGAGTTCTTCCACACGTTCAACGCGTTGCACAACGCGAATCGACAGATCGTGCTGTCGTCCGACCGCCCGCCGAAGAAGATCGCCACACTCGAAGACCGCCTTCGCTCACGTTTCGAGTGGGGCTTGATAACAGACATCCAGCCGCCCGACCTCGAGACCCGTATCGCGATCCTGCGGAAGAAGGCGGCCATGGACCACCTCACCGTCTCCGAGGATGTGCTGAGCTACATCGCCTCACGTGTCGAGTCCAACATCCGCGAGCTCGAGGGCGCGCTCATCCGCGTAATCGCTTACGCGTCGCTCAACCAGACGACGGCCACGCTCGACCTCGCCGAGGAGGTGCTTTCGCATCTGTTCCCGGCGTCCTCGGCCGAGCCCGTCCGCACGGACTCGATCCTGGCTGAGACGGCTGCATACTTCGGTGTGACGACCGACGACCTCAGGTCGCAGAACCGCTCACGTCCAATCGTCCAGGCGAGGCAGATGGCGATGTACCTGGTCCGCGACCTGACGGATCTGTCGCTGCCCAAGATCGGCGAGGTGTTCGGTGGACGTGACCACACCACCGTTCTCCATGCGTGTCAGAAGGTCGTGCGGCAGCTTTCCGAGAAGCGCCAGGTGTACCACCAGATCCAGGACCTCACGACCCGGATCCGCAAGCGCTCCGGCAGCGCCGCATAGACAATGGGGACACGCTGGGGACGAACACCCCCCGTAACGACGGTCATCCCGGCGCACGCACAACTTGTCACAGGTCGTCCCGATACTGTCCCCAGCACGCTCGGTGTCCCCACGCTGGGGAAAGACCGGGTTACGCACACTATGCACAGGACCTATTACTACGACTACGAAAATCTAAGGTCTTTTGGAGGAAGAAGCGCACACCTGCCGACCTGGGGAGGGACACGGTGAAACTCGTTTGTTCGCGTGAAGAGCTCTCCAGGGGACTGCAAACAGCACTACGCAGCGTTGGTGCCAGAGCCGGTATCCCCGCGCTGTCGGGAGTGCTGATCGAGCTCACCGACACTGATCTTTCGCTGACGACCACCGACCTCGAGATCACGACCCGTGTGAAGCTCGCTCTCACCGGCGAAGCTGGTCGGGTACTGCTCCCGGCCCGGCTGCTATCGGAGATCGTTCGCAGCCTCCCCACCGACGAGGTGCAGCTGATCACCGAGAACGGGTCGGTCCGGGTCGCCGGCGGCCGAGCACGGTTCGAGATCCGTTCGCTGGCACCCGACGACTTCCCGCGCGTCGACACTCCGACCGAGAGCGCCGCTCTCGTCCTCGACGGGGACCTGGTGTCGAAGGCTCTCGGTCAGGTGGCCCCGGCGGCGTCGCGGGACGAAACGCGTCCTGTGCTGACGGGTGTGCTCCTCGAGGGTGAAGGCGACGAGCTTCGCATCGTGGCGACCGACTCGTACCGGCTGGCCGTGCGTCGCGTGCAGGTGGCGGGGATCGACGGGACGAAGCTGCTCGTGCCCGCCCGCGCCGTCGTGGAAGTGGCGCGGCTGGCGTCCGGCGAGAAGGAGATCCAGATGGAGGTCGGGACCGCGCAGGTCGGCTTCCAGCTGGGAGACGTATCGCTGCGGAGCCGTCTGATCGAAGGCGAGTTCCCGGCCTACAGCCAGCTCCTGCCCGAAGAGCTCCCGAGCCAGCTCTCGTTCCGCAAAGAGCCGTTCCTCGAGACGCTCAAGCGTGTGGGCGTGCTGGCGCAGGACGCGGCGCCGGTGTTCCTGGAGATGAGTGACGAGGGCATCCGCATGACGTGTCACGCGCAGGGTCTGGGTGAAGGCATGGAGGAAGTGGAGGCGACCTTCTCCGGCGAGGAGATGCGTACGGCGTTCAATCCCACCTACCTCGAAGCCGGCATAGCGGCGACCGAGGGCGAGGAGGTCGTGATCGAGTTCAGCGACCCGCAGCGACCGGCTCTCGTTCACGCACCCGGCGATCGCGAATTCTTGTACCTGCTCATGCCGATCCGGGTGAGCTAGCCCGCTGGGATCCCGATGCGCATAGGGGTCCTGCGGCTGTGGGACCTTCGCATCTACGCCCAGGCCTCCTTCGAGCCCGGCCCGGGCACGACCCTCGTCGTCGGTGCGAACGGGTCGGGCAAGTCGACGCTTCTGGAGGCCGCGGGGCTGTTCTCGACGCTGTCGTCTTCGCGAGCGGGGAGCCTCAAGGTTCTCGTGCGGGACGGGGACCCCGAGGGTGGCGCTCGTCTCGAGACGATCGAAGGCGCGTCGCTCGAGATCCGTCTGCGGTCGGGACGCAGCGTCTTGCGCGTCGGCGGGTCGCCGGCGGCCGCCAAGGACTTCCTCGGCAAGTTCCGGTCGGTGCTGTTCACACCGGAGGACCTCGATCTCGTTCGTGGTGAGCCGGCGCTGCGTCGGCGGGCCATCGACGATCTGCTCGTGCAGCTGCGCCCGCGCTACCGATCGGTGCGGCAAGAGTTCGAGCGCGCGCTGCGGCAGCGCAACGCCGCGCTGCGCGACGGACTGGAGCGAGAGGCTGCTCTGTACGGCGTACCTCTGGCCCAGGCCGCCGCGGCCGTGCTCGAGGCGCGAAGAGTGGTCGCGGCGGATATCCGTCCCGCCGCCGAAGAGCTCTACGGCGAGCTCGCCGAGCTGGGGACGCTCGACCTCGTGTACCGGGACACCAGTCAAGGCGACGATCTGTCCGGTGAGGACCTCGTGAACCACTTCGCAACGCTGTACGAGCGTTCGCTGCCGACCGATCTCGAACGTGGACGAACCATGCTCGGCCCCCATCGCGACGATCTGGACATCCTGCTCGACAGCCGTGAAGCCCGCTGGTACGCGTCTCGCGGCGAGCAGCGGTCGGCCACCCTGGCCTTCCGTCTCGCCGAGCTCCGCCTCCTCCCGGGGGCGGTCCTGCTCCTGGACGACGTGTTGTCCGAACTCGACCCCGAGAGGCGACGGCGCGTGTTCGAGGTGACGTCGGGAACGCAAACGATAGTGACGGCCACCCATGCACAAGCCCTTCCCGATGCGGCGAAGGTCGAGAGCGTCTGGCGCGTAGACGGCGCAACGTTGGAGGAAGTGATGTCGTGAGCGGGCCGGAGGACATGCGCGATAGGGGCGGGACGCCGATCCGATTGAGCGAGCTGCTTTCGCCCGCTCTGGAGCGCCTCGGCCCGAAAGCGCTGTGGCAGGAGTCGAAGCTGCGCAAGCTCTGGCCTTCCGTCGTGGGGGCCGAAGTCGCGGCGAACGCGCACATCGTCCGTCTTCGAGGAAGGGTGCTGGAGGTGAACGTGACCTCCGACGCATGGGCGACCGAGCTCACCTACCTGGCCGCCGAGATCGCCCGGAAGCTCAACGCTCGGGCCCGCGAATCGATAGTCGACGAGCTGCTCATCCGTCGTCGCCGCAAACGCTGAATCGCACCGTTCGGCGTGCCTTTCTGACGGTGGTTCGTGCTATACTCGTGATGACAGAAAACCGCCCCTGACCTGCGGGTTTAGGGTAGGAAGGCGGAGACCAGACGGGCCCCTTCCCGGGGGCCTCGTGTGTGTCTCGGACCCGGTGAGCGAAGGACGTCGATGGCCCAGAAAGCGACACGGAAGACCACCACGAAACCCAGCCCCAAGAGCACCACGAAGGACCCCTCGGGCAACGGCCGGAAAGGCGCCGGAGCATACGCGGCCAAGGACATCACCGTCCTGGAAGGGCTCGAGCCCGTCCGCAAGCGGCCGGGTATGTACATCGGATCCACGGGTCTCAAGGGCCTGCACGAGCTCGTACGAGAGGTCGTCGACAACGCCGTCGACGAAGCGATGGCCGGGCATTGCACGAAGATCGAGGTGACGGTCCTGCCCGACGGCGCCTGCCGGGTGAGCGACAACGGCCGCGGTATCCCCGTCGACAAACATCCCCGGTTCAAGACGAAATCGGCGGCCGAGATCGTGATGACGACTTTGCACGCCGGCGGGAAGTTCGGCACGGGCTCCGGCTACAAGATCTCCGGTGGTCTGCACGGTGTCGGCGTGTCCGTGGTCAACGCGCTGTCGACGAAGCTCGAGCTCGAGATCGACAGCTCGCTGGACGGCAAGCGCTACCAGATGTCGTTCCACAACGGTGGACGAGTTCGGGAAAAGCTTCACCCGGTCGGCAAGGCGCCTCGCGGCCGTACGGGAACGACGGTGACCTTCTGGCCCGACGCGGAGATCTTCGCGGCGGAAGGCGTCGAGTTCCGGGCACAAACGATCCTCGAGCGGCTCCAGACCTACGCGTTCCTCAACAAGGGACTCGAGATCCGATTCGTCGACGAGCGCAAGGACCGCAAGCAGGAGCAGACCTTCCGCTACACCGGGGGCATCGTCGACTTCG
>JBOGXL010000003.1:0-2373 GCA_050694575.1 Actinomycetota bacterium
GGGGAGGACTTGCCCCGGATCAGCGAGTTCTACGGAATCGTGATCTTCATGTACCACGACGACCACCCGCCACCGCACTTCCACGCCCGGTACGGCGGGGACTGGGCCAAGGTCTCGGTCGCCTCAGGGGAAGTCGTCGAAGGGCGCCTGCCGCTCCGTGCGGCGCGGCTCGTGCGCGAGTGGGCGGCACATCACCGGACCGAGTTGCTGGCCGATTGGGAGCTCGTGCAAGCCGATCAGCCGCCTGTAGCGATCGAGCCTCTCTCGTAGGATGAGAACGATGAAAGGGCACCCTGTCGTCACTTCCGTAGAGGTCGTCGGCGATCATCGCGTTCGACTCACGTTTTCCGACGGCCTCGTACGTGAAGTCGATCTCCGGCCTCGGCTGAGACCAGGCGGTGTGTTCGAGCCTTTGCTCGATCCAGGGTTCTTCGCCCAGGTCCGAGTCGACGAGGAGTCGGGGACGATCGTCTGGCCAAACGGTGCGGACATGGATCCGCTCGTCCTGCACGGCGGCTACGAAGAGGAGCGCTCCAAAGCCTGACGGTGCAGCTCCAGGCGCTCCGGCCACCCATGAACTTTCTGGGAAGCGTTACCACAGGAACTGCCTGGCCGGCCCCCTTCTCGCTCGCACCGCTAGCCCGCCGCGCGAAAGCGCTCGTACCTTTCCGCGAGGAACTCCCGGATTGGCCTCAGTCTCTCCATTCGCGGGACGAGCAACGTCGCGCCCTGGAACCCCTGAAGCCCGTGCACGAGCATCGGGCCATCGGTTTCGTCCAGCACGTCGCGCCGAATCTCTACTTGGTAGTTCGGGCGTATCCCTAGGACATTACGATCGAATGCCGCGTGGTGAAGTCGGCAGAGCGCGAGACCATTCGGGACCACTGGGGCTGATCGGGGATCAGTGTCCGGAAGGATGTGAGCCGCGTCCAGCAGCTCGACCCGGCGCAGCCGACAGATCGCACACTTCTGTTGGTAGGCGCGGATCACCCGCTGGCGGAAGCCGACTTGGTGCAGTCGCGCCCGGACGAGTCTGGTCACGTACGCGCGTCGCGGTGCCGGATCTACTGTGAACGGGTCCTCGCTCGTGTCCAGCAGGTAGTCGTCCACCGCGACGGTGAACGTCAGCACGCCCGGATCGTCGGCCACGACGTAGGCGGGGAAGGCCGCGGCATAGTACCCGGGGACCGTTCCGTAGAAGTAGACGAGCGGCACCTGCTGCTCCATCGCCTTGCGCAGACCGACATTCTGGTGGTGATGAGGGTCGGTCCCGCGGTACCGGTAGCGGATAGGACCGTCCGGGGTCCATTCGTCATCGTAGGGCCGCTCATGTCCCTCGACGAGGGGTGCGGTCGTGATCGACAACGGGAGCTCGGGAAGGATCGCGGGCTTGAAGATGCCCTGGGGGCCCAGGAGTGGTACGCGTTGTCTTTCGAGCTCGAATCCTTCTTGGAGCTCGGCGCGCGGGATGTTGTCCTCGTGCTCCTGCCGGAGGTCGTTGAGGAAAGAGAACGCAGCCACGCGAACTCGCCCGTCGACGTCGTCCATCCCCGCCGTCGAGTATCAGCAGGGGCTCGAAGCGTGTCTAGATGGAGGCTCGTTGTCGGCGCCTCGCGCTACCTTCGGGCTCCCTTCCCCCGGATCTGTCGAGGTCCGACATGGGTGACTTCGCGAGCAGTTGCACCGACTGGGTGATGTCCGTCTTCGAAGCACAGGTGGGAGCCGCTCAGGCGGTGACCGGGGAGGCGTACGCGCTGGCGTGCGAACAGCATGTGGGTCTCGACGGAGTCGACCGCGAGGTCTTGACCGACACGCTGGTGGGCGCCTCGCTCCACCTGTCCTCGCTCATCAAGGCGATGCTGCCGGAGGGAGCCGACGGCCCAGACGCGGTAGCCGCGGTGGTGGCACGGCATCGTCCGCGCGTGGAGTGGCGGGCGTCGGACACTCGCCGATACATGGCGAGCCTCCTTCGGGTGGGGGTCCGGCACTCGGCGAAGGCGCGCCGGCTGCTGGAGCGCTTCACGCCGGCCCAGGAGTCTCGCGTGCTGAAGTCGATCTCGTTCGTGCACTCGAACCTTCGGATCGCGCACTACCTCGTGGACGCGCGCTGCAGGCCGAGCGAGACGCTCGAGGCTGCCCTGCGCGAGTGCCGCAACGTGGTTCGTCTCCGCCACGGCGGCGGGGACGAGGTGGCGGCGAGCTAATACACGCAGAGAACACCTGAGGTGTATGATAGGTGTATGAAACAGCGGACCAACATCGAGCTCGAGATGTCCTACGTCGAGGAGATCATGCGGCGCTTCCGGCTCCGGACGAAGACCGAGGCCGTCGACCTCGCCCTCCGGCGCCTGGCCGGGGAGGCGATGACTCGCG
>JBOGXL010000004.1:0-20260 GCA_050694575.1 Actinomycetota bacterium
CTCGGCGAAGCGTCTTCGGGAGGATGTCGTACGCGACGTCGTGGATCACCTGGTGGCGGAAGACGTACTCCTCGTCGCCGGGCACACGCGACAGGGGCTGGTGGATGATCAGGTCGCGCGTGACGAGTTCATCGAGGGACTCGCTCGGGTCCCCCTGGTTCAACGCCTCGATCGAGCCTTTCCAGAAGGTCATCCCGACGACGGAGGCGTCCAGGAGGATCTGCCGCAGCGCGGAGGGAAGGCCGTCGAGTCGCGCCGCGACGATCGACGTCACGGTCGTCGGTAAGAGCCGGCTCGCGTCGGGTCGTTCCTCGGCGAGCCACGCCGTCAGCTCCTCGACGAACAGAGGGTTCCCGCCCGACGACTGCTCGATCCGATCCAGGCTCGCGTCGTCGAGGTCCGTCCTGAGGGTGTGCGCCAGCTCGCGGACGTGCTCCTGAGGAAGGGGGCCGAGCGGAAGCGACGTGTATCCGGTCACCCCACCGCCCCAGCCGCTGTGCGTATCGAAGAGCTCAGGACGTGTGAGGGTCAGGAACAGGATCGGGAGGTGACCGAGGCGGCCGGCGAGCCATGGGATGAGCGCCAGCAGGCTCTCGTCCCCCCATTGGAGGTCCTCGAAGACGAAGACCGCCGGCTGATCGGCCACGAGCGACTCGACGAAGCGCCGGGCCGCGGCCACGAGCTGCATCCTGTCGACCTCGCCTGTGCCCTGGCCGATGATCAGCGCGAGGTGAGCCGACAGCTCCGCGTCGGGTGATCCTGTGAGCCGTTCGACGGCGACCGAGAGCTTCTCCCTCGCCGCCGCTGGTTCCTCGGTGACGTAGATGTCGGACACGCGCCGGACGATCTGACCGAAGGCTCCGCCGGCGCGCTCGCCGTAGGGGAGGGAACGTCCCCAGAACGCCGGCGTTGCTGTCAGCGATCGCACGAACTCGCGAGCGAGCTTCGACTTCCCGATCCCGGCCGGACCGACGACGGTCACGAGCTGGGCGCGCCGGTCGGCGACGACGCGGTCCCAGATCCGGCGCAGGAGATCGAGCTCGTGGTCGCGTCCGACGAGAGGCGCCTCAGACATCTGCCGAACGGCGGGGTCCGTCGTCGGCTCGACGGCCACCCACGCCGTCACCGGCTCGTCCCTCCCTTTCGCACGGATCGGGTCGATCGCTTCGTAGCGGATCGAGTGCTTGGTCGCTTCGTAGGTTGCGTCGCCGACGAGGACGCCGCCGAGCGGCGCCGCCGATTCCAGACGCGACGCCGTGTTGACGACGTCACCCATGACGGTGTGCTGTCTGGCGCCTTCCGGACCGACGGGAGCGAACATCACCTCGCCGGTGTTGACACCGATGCGCAGCGGCAGGCCGCCGAACTGTGCCGCGTGCTCGCCGGCGAAGCGCTGCATCTCGAGCGCAGTACGGACGGCGCGCTCGGGGTCGTCCTCGTGAGCACGGGGCGCGCCGAAGACCACCATGATCTCGTCTCCCGTCACGCGCTCGACGCGACCCTCGAATCGCTCCACGATCGCGCCGAGCTTGGAGATCGACTGGTCGATGAGCGTCCGGACGTCCTCGGGATCCATATTCTCGGAGAGCTTCGTGAAGCCCGAGAGATCGCCGAAGAGCACCGTCGTCCAGCGTCGCTCTTCGGTCGGCTGGGCCGCTTCGGCCGGACGGGGATCGAGGGCCGTCCCGCACGATCCGCAGAAGCGGAACCCGGGTGGGTTCTCGGCTCCGCACGATCCGCATGCCGCCGTCAGGGCCGTCCCACAGCTACCGCAGAAGCGTTGCGTTGCGGCGTTGGAGCCGCCGCAACGCGAGCAGGTGAGGGCTTGCGTCACGGGATCGGCCAGTAGTACGGAGCGTCCGGGTCGGGAGGCGCGTTGGTGCCTTCGAAGAGCTCGAGCATCTCGTACACGTCGAGGGAGTCGCGTGGGACCGTCCAGTCGAGCTTCTCATCGACCCTGGCAACCTCGGCGAACGGACGCAGGAATGTGAAATACACGTACGCTCCCGCGTCGATCCGCTCGCGCCGCGTCATCGCGGCGATGTTCCGGTAGAGCGCTCGCTGTGCGTCCTTCGCCGTCGAGTGGATCGCCGGCATGTCGACCAGGGACACGGGCTCGAGCTTGCCGTTGTCCGTCGTGAAGAGCCCGAATCGCTCGACGCGGTCGAGATAGTTCTGTGGCTCCGTGACGCTCGTCCCCCAGTCGTTGACGCGCACCTCGACGCCGTCGAGGACGAAGGCGGCGCTCAGGTTCCGGTACGGGGCGGCGGCGGCGATTTCATCCGCCCACCAGAAGTCCGACGGACCCATCTTCGAGAAGTCCCTGACGAGAAGGACTCGGCCGTCGCCGAGTTCGTAGGGCCCCGTGTCGACCATCCCCGAGCGCGTGTCGAAGTACAGCAGGAACAGGTAGGACGTCAGCGTCGCATTGAGCTTCTTCACGGACGGCCACAGCTCGTCGGCGACAGGAGCGCAACCGTCGGCGAGCGTCCGAACGACGTCCTCGGTGTACGGCCGGCACGTCATCCCGGCATCCAGGGCCTGGAGCTCGCCGTCACCGCGGAAGGCGCGGGCCGCGCGACGCCAGAAGTCGAGGACTATCGCGCACCGCTCGGGCTCGTGGTCGGGTGTGATGCGTCCGAGCAGCGAGAGGATGTTCCGGCCGTGCAGGAAGATGTTCGCCTGCGACCAGATGTGGACGGAATCGATCTGGTTCCCCGGACGCCGCCCCGCGGCTCCGATCTCCTCGGCCGGCATGGCTTCGTCGATCGCGAGGAGCATCTCCGGGTGGCGCCTGTAGCACTCTACTGCGGAGATGAGGATGTAGGCGCTGATCGGGATGAGCTTGGACTCGAGGGACGTGCGCAGCTTCGACATCGTCTTCGTGGACTCGCCGTGGTAGTGCAACCAACGGTTGATCTCCTCGTTGGTCCAGCCGGCCGGACGGGTGAGGAGCGTCACGCGACCGCCCGCACGAGCCCATCGGTGCCGGAGCAATCCACCTCGACCTGATCGCCCATCTTCGGCTCGGTCCGCAGGGTCGTCCCCATCACGCACGGGACTTCGTACTCGCGGCTCACTATGCCGATGTGGCTGAGCGGCGTTCCGCTCAAGCACACCACGGCCGTCAGGTCCTCGAAGATGGGCGCGAGGAAGGTCGCTCCGGCGTCGGCGACGACGGCGACCACCCCATCGGCGCCCTCATCCATCAGCGCGATCACATCCTCGGGGGACGTGAGCGGCCGCCAGGCACCGCGAACGGGGGCTGCTTCGAAGACCTTCGTCCCGCGACCGACTTCGGTCAGATCAGCCGCCCTTGACGGTGCCGACCTTGAGCTCGCGGAAGGGGACTTCCTTGTCTACCCGTGGGTCCTGCGGGAGGCCGAGCACGCGCTCGCCGAGGATGTTCAGCATCACCTCGTCGGTGCCGCCGGCGATCTTCCCCGAGCGCGAATTGAGCAAAGCGAGGCTCGCGAGCTCACCGGCCGTGCCACCCTGCTCCCAGGCGATGCCGGCTGCACCGGCCAGGTTCGAGCCGAGCTCGCTCTGCTCGGCCCCCAGGCGCGCACCGATGAGCTTGAGCATCGAGAACTCCGGGCCGGGGATGCTCTTCCGTGCCGCGATGGCCATGCGTTCGCGCAGGAACGAGAACACGCGGTTGCGTACGTAGAGATCGAGCACCCGGTCACGCTGCGCGGCGTCGTCCCACATGCCGAACTCTCGCGCCAGCCGCACGAGCGCGTTGTGGCCCGACCCACGCCGTGGTCCGCCGCCACCGCCGGCACCGCCGATGGCCATGCGCTCGTTCATCAGCGTCGTAAGCGCGACCTTCCATCCCGAGCCGATGTCGTCGAGCCGCTGCGTGTCGGGGACGCGCACGTCGTCGAAGAACACCTCGTTGAAGTGCGCATCGCCGGTGATCTGTCGCAACGGACGCACCGTGACTCCGGGTGCGCGCAAGTCCACGAGGAACATCGTCAGGCCCTGGTGCTTCGGAAGGTCCGGATCGGTCCGGACAATCACCTCGCCCCACTCGCTGTAATGCGCGCCGGTCGTCCAGACCTTCTGACCGTTGAGGACCCACTCGTCGCCGAAGCGTTCGGCCTTCATCTGCAATCCGGCGACATCGGAGCCGGCTCCCGGCTCGGAGAACAGTTGCGACCAGATCTCCTCGCCGCGGATGAGCGGCCGCATGAAGCGCTGTTTCTGCTCCTCGGTGCCGTGCGTGAAGATCGTCGGCAGGCACATGCCCTGGCCGATGTAGAAGACGAACGTAGGCAGGACGTAGGCGGCGGCCTCGGCATTGAACGCGCCTTGATGGCTCGGGGTGAGTCCTTGGCCGCCGTACTCGGTGGGGTAGGTGATCCCCGCGAACCCGGCGTCGTGCAGCTTCGCCTGGAACGCCTTCGCCCGCTCCACCCCGTGTCGCTCCTCGTCCGAGCCCATCTCCGCGTTCGGGCGACCGGCGCCTTCGGCCTCCGGCGTCCCGCGCTTCGGCGCGTTGTCGGCGAGCCACTCGCGCGCCTTCGCGCGGTACTCGTCGACGCCGATCTGTCTGGTGTCTGTGTCCGTCACGTTTGCCTTTCTGTTCGGGGGGCTGCCGCGCTTCGCGCGGCGGCTCCGCTTCGCTCCGCGGCCCCCCGAACCCCCCGGGTCTTCGGCTCCCTCAACTCCTCGTCGTCCCTATCTTCAGCTCGCGGAACGGGACTTCCTTGTCGACGCGCGGGTCCTGCGGGAGGCCGAGCACTCGCTCGCCGATGATGTTGAGGAGGATCTCGTCCGACCCGCCGGCGATCTTGCCGGCCCGCGACGCCAGGAGCTGCTGCGTCCACCGCTGCCCGGGCGACCCTTCGTCCTCCCACGCGGCGCCGCCGGCACCGATGAGGTTGGGGGCCAGCTCGGTGATCTTCGAGCCGATGCGCGTCCCCATCAGCTTCATGATCGAGAACTCCGGGCCCGGCGGACGTCCCTTCATCTCCTCGGCCATGCGTCGACCGAGCAGCGAGAGCACACGCTGGTGGACGAAGAGGTCGATGACCTTGTTGCGGATGTCGGCGTCCTCGAACAGGCCGAGCTCGCGGGCGAGCCGCACTATCGCGCCTTCGCCTCCGCCGCGGCGCTGCGGACCCCCGCCACCGCCACCCAACGTCAAGCGCTCGTTCATGAGCATCGTCAGCGAAACGCGCCAGCCGTCGCCCACGGCGCTCACGCGGTGATCGTCGGGGACGCGCGCGTCGGTGAAGAAGACCTCGTTGAAATGCGCCTCGCCGGTGATCTGCCTCAGCGGACGAACCTCCACCCCGGGCTGGCGCATGTCCACGATGAAGAAGCTGAGCCCCTGATGCTTGGGAAGGTCGGGGTCCGTGCGGAAGGGCCCGCCGCCGATGTCGGCGACCTGCGCCCCGGATGTCCACACCTTCTGGCCGTTGAGGATCCACTCGCCGTCGTGGCGCTCGGCCCTGGATTGCACACCCGCAAGGTCGGACCCCGCGCCCGGCTCGGAGAACAGCTGACAGAAGATCTTCTCGTTGCGCAGAACCTTCGGGATCCAATCTCTCTTCTGCTCTTCCGTCCCGTGTGTGAGAAGCGTCGGGATGAAGAGTCCGAACCCCAGGGTGTTGACGGGCGGGATGGGATACTTCGCCGCTTCGCGGCTCCACGCCACCTGGTGCGCTCGCGTCAGTCCCTGGCCGCCGTACTCCTTGGGGACGGTTATCCCGGCGAAGCCGGCATCGTGGAGCTTCGCTTGGAACTCGCGCGCGAACGAGACGTAGTCCTGCTCCTCCGCCGAGCCCATCTCGTGGCTGGGCCCCATGACTGGGTCGGTGTCTTCCTTGCTCTGACGGCGGGGGCCGTTCTCGGCGAGCCAGGCTCGTGCCCTCTCGGCGAATGCTTCGACGCTGATCTGCTCGATCGTGTCCGTCATTGATCCCCCCCGATGCGTCAGCTCCCCGACTGCAACCCCTCAACATTCTCGCGCGCCCGGCTCCCGCCCACCGCGGGGACCTCGAAATCGCGGGGGACGTCCGGGTCGTATTCCACGTCCATGGCGTTGAGGAAGCGCGCCGTCATGCCGTAGAACCCGGCGACGAGCGTGACCTCGACGACCTCCTGGTCGTCCAGCCCGAGCGATCGAAGGCGCTCGACGTCGTCCTCCGAAACCTCGTTCCGCTCGACCTTCAGCGCGTACTCCACCACGGCACGCTCGAGGTCGGTGAGCTTGGTCAGGTCGCGCGCCTTCAACGCTTCGAGGTCTTCCGGCGTCGCGCCGACGTCCAGGGCCCACTTCGCGTGATGGCTCCATTCATAGGGAGAGCCGAGCTCGAGCGAGATGGCGTTGATGGCGAGCTCACGCAGCTTCGTGTCCAGCTTGGTCTCCCCGAGCAGTCGCGACCCGCAGCTCGAGAATCCTCGCGCGGCCTCGGGGGCATGGCTCATCACGCGGAAGATGTTCACGGCGAGATTGCGTCCGGGGTCGGTGAACGGGAGCCGCGCCACGGCGAAACGATACCGCGGAGCGAGACCTCGCACATGCCGACGCTTTGTGGCATCCTCTCGGGACGGCACGGATGCGGGGAGGCATGCTTGCCCGGCGGGATCCTTCGCTTTCCTTCGCTTCGATCCGTCCTGGGCATACTCAGAGGCCCTGATCCGACGGATGTCGAGGCACTCCTTGCGTCGGCTTATGTCGGTGCGCTCGGCGAAGGCACTTCGGTGCGGTCATGCCGCATCGAGGGTTGCGACACCGAGGTGGTCGTCGTCGCCGATCAAAGCCTTCCCGACCTGGCGGCGGGAGACAGGGTGGTTTGGGGAGCACCCGTCGGAGCCGTCGGCGATGCGACCGACGACGAGATCGAGGGCGTCCTCCGTAACCCAGGGGCCGCGCGATCTTTGCTCGGCGTCTGGGTCATCGCGGCGATCGAGCTGGACCGAGTCCGTCTCGTCACCTCGGCGTCCCTACCCCATACGCTGAAGCGCGTTGAGGGACCAAAGGGGGTGGCATTCGCTACTCGCGGGCTCGCCGCTCATGCTCTCGCGGGCCGTTCGCCACGGATCTCGGAGCACGCTGTGGTCGAGCAGGTCTTGTTCGGGTACGTCCTCGGTTCCGATGAGATCCTCGAGGGTACAGAGCTGCTCCCGGAGGCTTCCGTCGTCGATCTCGATGCGGCCGCCACCACGATCTCGTCCTTTTGGCCGATCGAGGAGCGATTCGCCCCAACTGCCCCAGTAGGGCGGCCTGAGTTCCTCGAGCTATTGACCTCGACGGGGCTTCGTTTCGCACGCACTCGAGGTGTGTGGCTGGGTCTGACGGCCGGGCGTGACAGCACTCTACTCGCCGCGGTTCTCGATAGGTCCGGTGTGGAGGTGCCCGCCTTCACCATGTCCGGTGACATCGTTGGTGCTGCCGATCTCAAGGGGGCAAGGGCGACGGCTTCTGCCCTAGGCTGGAGGCACGACCGGGTTGGCGTCCACGCCGATCCCCAACCGATCACCCCCGCAGACTTGAAGCGGTGGGCCGCTTGGCACGAAGGGATGCAGCGCTTCAACGACTACACCGTTAGTCCGGCCGAGTGGCCCGAGCTGAACGTTCGGTGGCTGTCAGGACACGGAGGCGAGATCGGCCGCGCGTTCTACTGGGCCAAGTCTCCCGAAAGATCGATCGACGATCCCGTAGGGACGTTGATCGGTCGCCGGCAGGAGCTGTTGCCTGATCGGGCGGCGGCAATGCTCCATCGCAGGATCAAAGGCGAGCTGAGCTCCATTCGGAAGCTCGGCCGACCGCGCACGGACGATCTCGACGTGTTCTACGCACGTCAGAGGATGCGCAAGTGGGTCATGCGGTTGCAGCCGCTAGCACAGTTCGCCGACGCTGTTCCGGCCTTTCTCGATCCTCAGATCGTCGGCGCGCTGCTTGCGGTCCCGTGGGAGGGCCGGCCATCGGGCAGGCTCTTCGATGCCACCATCCGATCCCTTCGGCGCGACCTGGCGCGATCACGGGGCAAACCGAGGCGGAATGCACGTAAGTCCACTCGCCTGTTCGACGGGATCCGGCGTGAGAGATCCCGACGAGCACAGGGAGTCCACGCTGGTGTCCAACCCCTGTCGGTCAAGTACGTCTCCGCGATGCGATTGTTCCGGTGGTTGGATCGCGAGGGTGCGTCCGTCGTGAAGGAGTGCCTGGGCCCGCGATGGTGGGATGCCGCCATCGAGCAGGCTTCGAGGTCGGGACGTCTATCTCCGGAGCTGTGGAACGCTCTTTCCATCGAAGGGCTGGCTCTGCACCTTGGGGCCTCCAAGGTCCCCGCCGCAGACGAGCGTGATCCGGTGTACTACTGATGGGATGAACCTCGACCCCGACGAGCTACGCCGGGAGATCGACGACACCCTGGCCGAGCTCGATCGGTTGGAGAGCGAAGTGGTCGAGCTCTTCGGCGAGCTGCTCGGCCCGGAGGCGGCGAAACAGGTCGCGGCCTACATGCGGGCCAAGGAGCGCGACCCGGACAACGAGGCCCTGTGGCCGAGTGCTAGCCGGGAAGCGTCGCCGGGACCTTGGATAGGGCCACGAGCGATTCAGTAAAGAAGTAGATCCGGTTGAAGAACCGGAAGACGTCGCCTTTCTCCAACCGCAGGCGCCGGTACATCACGGCCTTGCCCGAGTCGTACCCCTCGATGATGTCCTTCCAGACCTCGAACTTCCCGACGAGGACGTACGTGGCTTCCTCGGGCACTTCGTCGACTATCGCCGTGTCGGTCACCCGGCCCACGTTGACGGCGAACGTCGCATAGGCCGGCTTCGTCGAGCCGTTCACGGGAAGATCGCGCACGCCGAGGACGAGCATCCCGGTGAAGCCCTTGCGCGCTTCCTCTATCCAGTTCCAGAACAGGTCGAGCTTCGTGGCGCGGTATTCCGGGTCGGGATAGGAGTTGATAGCCTCCCTCACCTCGGAGGCCCACTTTTCGGTGAACAGTGCGTTCGCCACGGCTAGCCGCCCGCGATGACCGGCTCGAGCGAGGCGAGCTGCTCTTCCATCTTCTCGGGCAGCTTCACGCCGATGATCCCGAGCTTGCGGTGCAGCTGGTCGATCATGAGCTGGCGGATCTGGAGGATGTCGAAGCCCAGTGGCTCGGTGTAGAGCAGCTGGCTGACGGCGCCGCCCATGTTGAAGAGCGTCTGGAGCACGTCCAGGACGTCCTTTGCGTAGGACGGGTCGGAGCGGATGTGGTCGTAAAGGAACTTCATCCCGAACTGGACGTGACGGGCCTCGTCCCGGCACGTCGCGGTGAACCCGGTGTAGTACGCCGGAAGGAACCCGCGATCGCGCCCGAAGCCGAGTGTGATCTTCATGACCACGAGGGCGAGCACGCCCTCGATCCACAGGTGGTACAGCGTCGAGTATTTGACGCGCTGGTGCGGGTCTTCGGGGTCGCGGCGCAGCTCGTCGGCGAGGTAGGCGAGCAGGCCGAAGGGCCCGACGAAGGTCTCCGTGAGCCACTGGTACGAGCCGTCGAGGACGTCCATGATCGTGTCGCCCGGAAGGCCCACGACTTCCTTGTAGAAACGGTCGAAGAAGACGGTGTGGCGCGCCTCGTCCTCGATCTGCGAGCTGATGAAGATCTTCTCGTCTTCGGAGCCGGCCATCATGAACGGGACGAGGTCGACCTCGACCTGTCGCTCGCCGTGGTGGAAACCCGAGGCGATGCCGACGAAGGCGTCCCGCTCCTCCTGCGTCATCAGCTGGTGCCAGTCGACGGAGTCCTGCGTGAAGTCGAGCTCGTACACGTTCCACCGCTGCTTGAGATACCGCGCGTAGAGGTCGAGAGGCGAGGGCAGCTTCTTGAAGCCGGTATGGACGTACTCGATCACCTCGTCGATGTGGACCTTGCCGATCCCCTGGAGGTCGGTGTCCTCTACGATCTGGAACCGCTTCTGAGCGTCGATCGTCTGCGTCATCCGTTCCCCCTGTGACGTGGCCGGTTCCGATGCTACTCCTGGCGTCGCAAGGACCGCGCGAGTTCGATCAGCTCAGGCGGCGGCAATGTCCCGAAGATGCGGACTACCGATCCGTCAGTCGTGCGCGCCCGGATCTCACTCGTCCGGGCCCCGACGACGAGCCGAGCGTCCTCGAGGTTGGGAAGGTCGAGCTCGCGGTCGACGCGGCTGTCCTGCCTGAGGACGCGCGCCAACGATGGATCCTGGTCGACGACGAGGAGATCCGGCCCCCGGACGTACACATCGCTCGTCGAGGTCGGGGCCGGCCCCGGGAGCTGCATACCGGTCTGCGGGACGGCGGCCTGCGGGATGACTATGCCGTAGCGACCGAGGGCGTCGAACCCCCGCGGCGTCTCGGGAAGCACCCACAGACCTTCGTCGTCGGCGTCGGAGTCGAGCCGCTCGACGGATCCGCGCAACGCACCTTCCGACGGCGGGATGTCGATGTCGAAGAGCTTCCTGTCGATCGCCGGGTCGACCTCGACCTCGACGGCTGCGCGCCGTTGGATCAGGTCGTTGCGGTACACCCAGGCTTCCTCGATGACTATCCCATTGCCGTCGACGCACACGTCGGCGTAGTTGCCGGTGCGTGGCTCGTAGCGCTCGATGTCGCCCGCCGACACCGGGCCCCCCGCGCGATAGACCTGACACTCCCGGCCGAAGACCTCGCGTCGTTCGCGGCGCAGGATGGTGTCGTCCTCGACGGCTTCGCCGAGAGCGCCGTCGATCCGAAGGTCGCCGGAGGCCAGGCTCGGAGGCGCGGCGATGTTCAGCGGCTCCGAGTTCTGACCTCGCGAAGCGAGTACGCCGAAGGCACTCTGTCTCACCGCGGACCTGCTCGTACCCGGAGGGGGACCGGTGTAGGTCTCGATCCGGCTCTGAAACGGTCGCCTGACCCAGACCCGCTCGGTCGTCGTCACGATCTCGCCGCCGGCCCGGTTGTCGACGCGGTAGACGGCGCGGTACGTCGTCGGCACATGCCTGATGCGCAGCGCCGGGCCCCCACCGGAGACGACCTTGGATCCGGCGCGCGGATCGTCGCGGCTCGACCACCACGACGCGACGCCGAGGCCGCCGAAGAGCACGGCGACGGAGAGGGCGAAGACGAGGAGGCGCCGGCGCGCTCGCTCGGGTGCGTTCAATGTCACAAACGTACCGTGAGCGACGCGGTGCCGGTGCTACGAGTTGCCCGGGAGCGGTTCGTTGACGTTGGATGGACACGTGAGGCGACGGCGGGGAGGCCGGGGGACGCTCGTCGCCGTGGTGTTCGTTGCCTTCCTCGCCGGATGCAACTCCGCGCTCATACGTCCGCCCGCCATCGTTTACGCCGATGCCGGGAGCCGCGCGATAGGTGCAGCGGTGGGGGAGCGCGATGCCCGCTATTCCTCGGTCATGACGTCGTTCTTCCCCTCGCTCATCCCGCTGCATCCGGGAGATGCGGTCAACTTCGAGGTGCGCGACTCCGGCGAGCCGCACACGGTGGCGATGGGCCGCCTGGTAGACGCCGCCATCACCGCCCTCGACACGCTCCCGACGACGGCCGACCTGCGCGCCTTCGAGGGCCTCCCACAGATGCGTGCGTTGCCCACGGTCTTCCCGTCTGGGGTCGAGGGCGATACGCCGCGCGTCAACAGATCGGCCGCCGAGCGGTGCTTCCTGGCGCGGGGCGCGCCGGCGGTGTCGGCGACGGGTGGAGCCCGGGCGTGTCCCGAGCGGGACCAGCCCGACTTCGACGGCACCCAGGCCTTCTACTCCGCCGGCCACCTCGAGGAAGGTGAGCCCTTCCGGGTTAAGCTGGCCGACGACATCCGTCCGGGGATCTACGGGTTCATGTGTCTCGTCCACCGCGCGGCCATGACGGGAGCGATAGAGGTGCGAGCCCCCAGCGTCGATCGTCCGCCGGTGGCCGACGTCCGCAGGGAGGCCACCGAAGAGGAGGACGACGTCGCGTCTTCGCTCTCGGCCGTCGCTCGCCGGGTTCTGACACGCACCGAGGAGGGTGTGCTGGCCGGCACGGGCCCGGCGGGGCGGGCGCGAGGGTTCCTCTCGAGCTTCATCCCCGACCGGACGGGGATCGACGCGGGCGACACGGTCACGTGGGAGCTCTTCGGGACGCACTCCATCTCTTTCGAGCCCGAGCGCCGAGCTCGGGAAGGGATCCTCCTCGAGGACGACGAGGGGGTGCGCATCAACGTCGACGCGTGGCGTCCGGTAGGGAGCCCCGCGCAGCCTCAGGCGGCCCTCGCATATCCCCCGACTCTGGCCGAGGTGCGCGTGGACGGCGGCAGCTGGGGCGGCGAAGGAAGCTTCAGCTCCGGCATCCTCCGCGCGACGCCGCCGGCGAAGGTTCTGTACACGCTCCGCTTCACGGAACCGGGGACGTACCGCTACCTCTGTGTGGTTCACCAACCGATGCGGGGGACCGTCGAGGTCTCCTAGCGCAGGCGGGAGGCTCGCCGGCCCTTTGGCCTCCGAACGTTCCCGACGAGGTCCGAGTACCCCTCGGCCCCCAGGTAGGACGCCACGACGGCCGGGTGGTTTATCACGTCCGGGGGAGTGCCCTCGACGATGATGCGTCCCTGGTCGAGCGCGTACATGCGGTCGGCGAGGCTCGTGATGAGAGGCATGTCGTGCTCTATCACGAGCATCGAGCAGCCGAGGTGGTCGCGGACCTGGCGCAGCAGGGGGCCGAGCGCTTCCGTCTCGCGCTGCGCGATCCCCGACGACGGCTCGTCGAGTATCACGACCGTCGGACGGTGCGCGAGGATCGCAGCGAGCTCTACGATGCGGCGCGATCCCGTCGACAGCTCGGACATGAACTTGTCCCGGAAGGCCTGAAGGCTCAGGAGCTCGATGAGCTCCTCCACGCGACGCATCACGTCGGACTCGGAGTCTTGCGCGGCCGGCGTGAAGAAGATGGACGGAAGGGCCGACGAGATCTCCACGTGCCGCTCGCAGGCCACGGCGATGGCCTCCTTCACTGTGAGGGCCTGCCACAGGCGGGCGTCCTGGAAGGACCGGCCGAGTCCCGCCCGGGCGCGGTCGGAGGGGTTCCACCGCGTGATGTCCAGGCTCATGAACTCGATACGTCCGCCATTGGTGGGAGTGAAGCCGGAGATCAGGTCGAAGAGTGTCGTCTTGCCGGCGCCGTTGGGTCCGATCAGCCCGAGGATCTCGCCGTCGTGCAGGTCGAGGTCGACGTCGTCCACCGCGACGATCCCGCCGTAGCGTTTGGAGAGCCCTCGGGTTTGGAGGACGGTGGGCCGCCGGAGGAACTCCGTGCGGCCGGCTCGCAGGTTTGCGAGCGTCCGTTCCCGGTCGCTCGTTTGATCGGTGGGGCTAACGCGCTTCGCGCTGCGCCCGCTCGAATCCCCCCGTGGTTGTTGCCTTGCACCGCCCTTGAGGAAGACCGCGCGGAGGATGTCGGGACGCTTCAGCAGCTCCTCGGTCGGGCCCGTGAACCGGATCTCGCCCTTCTCCATGAAGGCCGCGTGCTTGGCCAGCTTGAGCGCCGTGTTCACCGACTGCTCGACGAGCACGATGGTCGTCCCATGCTCGTGCATGGCGCCGACTATCCCCAGCAGCGACTCGACGACCGTCGGTGCCAGTCCGAGCGAGAGCTCGTCGATGAGCATCAGCTTGGGACGCGCGATGAAGGCTTGGGCGAGTGACAGCATCTGCTGCTCGCCGCCCGACAGGTTGCCGGCCGGCGTGTCCCAGCGCTGGCGAAGGATCGGGAAGTACTCGAGCACTCGCTCGACGGCCTCCTGGCGGTACTCGTCGTCGCCGCGGTACAGCCACCCGGCGGCCCGGATGTTGTCTCCGACGGTGAGCGACGGGAACACGCCCCGGCCCCCGGGCACCTGCACGATGCCGAGCTCCGACTTCACGTTGGCGTCGGCGTGGGTGATGTCTCGCCCCTCGAAGAAGATCGCGCCGCCGATGGGATCGACGAGTCCCGAGATCGCCTTGAGGAGCGTCGACTTCCCGGCGCCGTTCGTCCCGAGCAGCGCGATGATCTCTCCGCTCTCGATCTCGAAGTCGACGTCGAAGAGCACCTGCACCTGGTCGTAGGCGACGTCGATGCCCTTGCACACCAGGAACGTCCCGCTCTCGGCCGCCTCCTGCGCCTTTATCGACTTCGTCGCTTCGTTCATGTCGCGCTGGATGAAGCGCCGCACCGTGAGCCCGACGAGCCCGCCGAGGGCGACGAAGACCGATAGCAGGAGCAGCCCGGCTCGCAGCCCGTGCTGGTCTCCCACGCCGGCCGCGATGCGCGAGAGGAAGACACCGCCGACCGCGAAGAAGAGCAGCGAGTACGCGTAGCCCTGCGAGCGGATGCGCGGCGGTCCCACGAGCGCCACAGTCGTGAGGTAGGGGGGCAGGAAGCCGCTCGCGCCCACGGACAGAAGGAACGCGAACAGTATCGATCCGCCGAGCCACGGCGAGATCGCCATGGCCACCATGGCCACCGCGAACGAGACGATCATCAGCCCCGTAACCAGCGGCAGACGGTCGAGGCGGTTCGCCGCCTGGAGCCGTCGCGTTACGCGTGCGCCTATCAAGAGCCCGACGGCACCGCCGGCGCCGCGGAGCATGACCATGAAGCCTCGCCCGACGGGACCCATGCCGTAGATGTCCTCGAAGAACAGCGAAAGGAACGCGGCCAGCGGGATGACCCCCGCGCCGAAGAAGAAGGCGGCCACCCACGTCCGCTTGAGGGACTGGATGGACTTCAGCCGGCGATAGGCCTCGGCGAAACGGAAACGCTCGGTAGATCGCGCGGCGGCCTCAGCGTCGATGGTGACGCCGCGCACCGGCTCCTGCAGCCGCAGCGAGAAGAGCAGCAGGACGAACGTGGGGATGGTCAGAAGGAGGAACACGGGCCGCCACTCCGCGATGGCGCCGGCGGCGAAGACCGCCGCGAGCGCGCCGGCGATCGGCCCGGCGATGTTGCCCAGGATGTTGGCGAACCGGTGAACGCCGAAGACGGTGGGTAGCGAGGACGGCGGGTAGTAGTCGGCCAGCAGGCTCGGGTGGACGGGCTCGTTAACCAGCCTTCCAACCCCGCCGAGGAACCGCGCGGCCACGAGCACACCGAGGACGGGAGCCAGCCCCGTGCCCAGCGCCGCGAAGCCCCAGACGAGCCCGGCAATCTGTGCGATGCGGACGCGGTTGTAGCGGTCGGCCAGGTACCCCAGAGGCGCGGCGACGAGGATCGACAGGGCTCCGGATAGCGAGACGAGAAGGATGAAGGACGCGCTCGAGAGGTTGAAGTGGTTGCGTATCTCCGGCGCGAGCGCGCCGAAGGCGACCTGGTCGAACTCGTCGACCATGTTGAGCCCGAAGAGGACGGCCAGGGGTACCAGGCCCGACGGGCCGAGTGACTGGAGGAAACCTTTGGATCGCTCCACCGGCTCCGGCGGCGGGGTGGCGGCACGATGCGCGCGCGGCCGAGCTGTGGTCTTCGCCATCAGCGCACGCCCACGTGCTCGCGTGCTGCTTGCCCGTTCGGGGATCTAGCGCTCTGCGCGCGGACCCCGGCGAGGACCCGTCCCAGCGGGACGGCTTCCTCCTCCTCGACCTCCTCCTGACGGATGTCGGCGAGCAGGCTCGGGACGACGAGGCCGCGACGTTTCGCCACCCAGCGCAGGATTTCGTCCCGGATCCGGTACATCCCGGCCCCCAGTCCACCGGGCAGGATGATGAGGATCAGCAGGATGCCGCCGCCGGAGGCGAGCAGAGCCCAGCCACCGCCTATGAAGAACTCGACGCTGCGCACGTAGACGGCGCCGAGGATGGCTCCGGGCAGGGAGCCCAGCCCGCCTATCACGACCATCGTGAACAAGCGCAACGAGACCTCGGGACCGAAGGAGTCGGTGTTCAACCCGTTCTGGTGCAGGACGTAGAGCCACCCCGCGAGTCCGGCGATGGCGCCCGAGATCGCGAAGGCTGTCAGCTTGAGCAGCGGGACGTTCAGCGAGCTCGCCTGCGCGGCGGGCTCGTTGTCGCGGACGGCCACCAGCGCTCGCCCGGTGCGCGACCGGCGGAGGTTGCGTGCCGCGATGAAGGCCAGCACCAGGAACACGAGTGCGAAGTAGTAGATCTGCCAGTCGAGGTTGATCGGGAACCGATCCCACAGGATCGGACGGGTTATGCGCTCCTCCACGAACCACGGCACGTAACGGTCCTCGAGGAAAAACGTCTTCGACGTCACGGCGAAGGCGAGAGTCGTCACGGCCAGGAACGGTCCGCTGATGCGCAACGCCGGGATCCCGATGACGAGCGCCACCGCGGCGCTCACGGCCATAGCCGCGGGGAGTGCGATGAACAGATCGAGCGCATGTCGTCCAACGAGCACCGTCGTGATGGCGCCTCCGAACCCGACGAGGGCCCATTGGCCCAGAGAGATCTGCCCGACCCAGCCCGTGAGCACGACGAGCGAGATGGCGACTATTGCATAGATGAAGATCAGGGCGGCGAGCTGCTCCCGGGCCGGGCTCGCCCACACCGGGAACGTCAGAACGACCGCGGCCAGGAGGCCGCAGATCGTGACGAGGCCCCACCGAACCTCGGGCAGCCTGCGCAGCTCCGAGGGGATGGGCCGCACCTCGCGTAAAGCCTTCCACGTCGAGATGCCCGTCTCGGCCGAGCGTGTGAAGTGGCCACGCTGAAGGATCAGCGCCAGCAAGATCACGCCGACGAGCAGCGCGTCGCTGTACGTGGTGTTCGAGAAGATCCATATGGACGCAGCCTCGAACACGCCTATCCCGAGCGCTGCGATGGCGGCTACGGCCATGTTCTCCATGCGCGCTATCACGGCTGCCGCGAACGTCCGGAGCAAGAGCGAAGCGCCACCCCCGGACACGTTGGCGAACGTGGAGAAACCGACGATCTGCACACGCAGGATGACTGCCACCGCCGAGAGTAGGCCGGCGATGCCCCAGACGATCGTCGACAGACGCGTGACGGGCATCCCCAGCAGCTGGGCCCGGTCCCCGTTCTCCGCCGAGGCGCGGATGGCGACGCCGTAGTCGGTGAAGCGCAGGAAGGCCGTCAGAGCCAGGATGATGACGGGCACGGCGATCATGGCGATCACGTGATCTCCGGAGAACCTCACCGGGAAGATCGTGAAGCGCAGATCGAAGGGCGTCGTGAACGTCCGCCGGAGGTCTCCGATGGGGCCGGCCCACCACAGGGGGATCTGGATGCTCAGCCCGGCAAGGATCTGCGCGACGCCGATGGTCGCCACGGCCAGGATCAGTCGCGGCGCCTTCCGAAAGGCGCGTATGACGACCAGATCCACGATCACTCCGCTTACGACGGCCGCGCACAGGCCCACGGCGATCGCGAGGAAGTAGTTCAGGTCGTACTCGATCACGAGCATGATCGCAACGACGGAGGCTACTGCACCGAGCTCGGCCTGAGCGAAGTTCACGACGCGGTTGGCCCGATACACCAGGACCAGCCCGACGGCGATGAGCGCATACAGAGAGCCGAAGACGAGCCCCAGGACGACTATGCCGAAGGGGAGCCCCCGCGGGCTGAGCCTGTCGAAGATGAGCCAAGCCGCGACGCCGAGCGCCGTCAGGGCCAGCCACCGCACGTAGCGCTCGGCGCTCTCGGGCTCGAGGCGTTCGCGGAGAGCGGCCACCGAGATCACGTCGTCACCTCACCGCGGCGACGTCGGACTACTTCTTGTAGACGGGTGGCTCCTCGGCCGGCCATTGTCCGGACCGGAACCGTTTCCCCCCGTACGTCTCGATGTACGCGCCTTCGTTCCCGTCGTAGCCCGTGGCCGTCCCGACCCAGTAGATCTCGCGGGAGTCGTCGATGGCCGTATGGTCGCCCTTGAACGACCATGTGCCGAAGGCGCCGTTGGCGCCACCGCCGTCGGGCATCGACTGCAAGCCCCGGGCGATGTTCTGGGGAGTGAGGACCGGGCCCGCCGCCTGGAGCATCATGTACAGCCCCAGCACACGGAAATACGCGTCGCCGAACCCATCCGGAAGGTCATCGTTCGGGAACGCCGCCTTCCAGGAGCGGTGAGCCTCGCCGTCCTTGCCCTCGATGAGCCGGATCTGTCCAAGCTGGCTCATGCCGAACAGGTGACCGTCCACCACGCTTTGGTTGAAGGTGCGCGCTGCGCCGTCGGTGTCCTGGAGAGCGACCCCGATGATGTACCACTCGGGCCCCCACTGCTGACGGTTGGCGGCGTCGGTCATGAACCGGGTCGAGAGCGTGTCACACGCGTTGATGAGCGTCGTGACGCCTTCGGCCTTGAACTGGACGACGGCCTGCTCGGCCTGCTGCGGGAACTTCGCCACGTCGAGCTCGTAGTCGAAGCGGTGCTTGATGGTCCCGCCGTACTTCTGCTTGAAGTCGGTCTCGGAGATGTTCACGCAGCGCTGGTAGCCGTCGTTGTCGGGGACGTATGTGCCGAAGACGCGCTTCTGCTGCTGGTAGGTGGGATCCTTCGCCCAAGTGGCGTTGCGGTTGTGAAGCCGCTTGCCCATGTATTCGGCTACGTCGTGGCCTATCTGCTCGCACTGCGTGTAGACGTGCCACACATACGGGTGCCAGCGCGTGTAGTAGTTCTCTGGGAAGTAAGACGCGCCGTACGGAACGAACAGTCCGCGCTCGACGGCGCATTCCGAGAATGGATGCGACTCGATGAGCGACGGGTTGTACCCGACGACCGCGAAGGCCTTGAGCGACTCGGCGATCTCCGTCGCGTCGGCGCAGGCTCCCTCTTTGCCGCGGCTCTGCGCCTCCTCGACCCCGTTGGACACGGTGCTCTCGAAGTCGACGAACTCGAGCTGGCGCCCGTATAGCTCGAAGACCTTCCCGAACCACCCGGCGTACTTCTTGAGCAGCGCGATGCCTTCGGCGCGCGTGGCGCGGCCCTGAGCGTCGTTCTGAGCGTCGGTGACGTCACCGGCATCGACCGCCGGGTGACGGATGGCTATGCGGATCTTTTCGGCGGTGACGCCGCGGTAGGTCGCGCCGCCGTTGGAGCCCGAGAACTTCGCGACGCAGGCGTTGGCGTATGCCGACCACGGCACCTGCCTGACCCCTGCCTGGCACTCGAAGCCGCCGCGAGTGACTCCGGTTCCCGTCTCGACCTTGGCCACCGGGACGTTCGTCTGACCGGTGACGTCGGCGGGCCCTGCGCTGACTCCGCGCGTGGAGCCGCCGACCGTCGTCCCGCCCGTTGTCACGTCTCCCGGTCCCGCGGTTTCCGTTCCGTCGATGAGCTCGCCGCTGCCGGCCTGCGTCAACGAGCCGGCGCTCGTCGTGGTCCCGCGCTCGTTGACGGTCGGGATGAGGATGATCATCAGCGCCCACACCGTCCCGAGGGCATACAGCGGGAGGTGGCGGCGCAGGTGCCGGGAGACCTTGTCGGCGGGGGAGCGATCGACCTCCAGTCGGCCGATCAGCTCACCGAGCTCGGCGTGGTACCGCCTGAGCTTGTCGATGTCCCCCGCGATCGCTGCGGGGATCTCCGACGTCTCTACCGGATCTCGGGCACGCTTGTTCGAGCTCGCCAAGATGTCTCCCTCCCCGCTGCACCAGGACGGCGCACGATGTCCCCCACGTCGCTCAAAACTATACCCACCGGTACAACGCCGACGCACGGGCCGTCGTTCGTTGGAACGTCTGGGGAACGTCTGGGGAACGTCTGGCCCAAACCTGTCCCGACGGGTATAGTTTTCACCGTAGGCCACCGACGAGCCAGGGGGTTGGGGCAATGGCCAAGACCGTCGACAGCATCGCCGACCTGCAGCAGCAGACTCGTGTGTTCTCCGATTGGTCCTCTCCCAAGGGCCTGCGCACCGACATCCTTCCGTGGCGCCTGTGGGACAAAGGCAAGAAGCTCCACTGGGATCCCGCCGACCTCGACTTCACGAAGGACGCCGAGGACTGGGCGAACCTCCCGATGGAGCAGCGCCTCGTGCTGGCCGGACTCGCGAACGGGTTCATGGTCGGCGAGGAGGGCGTGACGCTCGACATCATGCCGCTGGTTTTCGCTATAGCCGACGAAGGGCGCGCCGAGGAGACGTTGTTCCTCACGCAGTTCGCCTACGAAGAGGCCAAGCACGTCGACTTCTTCTCTCGGTGGTTCAAGGCGATCGGGGCCGACCCCCTCGAGCTCCGTAAGCTGGCTCGGCAGAACCAGGAAGCGCGCGGCGTGAAGCTTCCCGACCCCGAGCAGCCCAACGGCCTGTTCGAGTCGATCCTTCCGCGCACCATGCGGCGTGTGCTGAC
>JBOGXL010000005.1:0-2540 GCA_050694575.1 Actinomycetota bacterium
GTCGAGAACCTGCGCGAGCTCGTGGGCGTCGCGGAGGAGTTCCAGAAAGGACGAGAGGACGAGAACGCACCGGCCCGTCTCGCCGACTTCCTCGAGCGCACGTCGCTGATCTCCGAGGTCGACGTCCTCGCCGACACCGAAGAGGTAGTCACCTTGATGACGCTGCACAACGCCAAAGGCCTGGAGTACCCGGTCGTCTTCCTGACCGGACTCGAGGAAGGCGTCTTCCCGCACGTCCGGTCGATCTCCGAGCCCGATCAGCTCGAGGAGGAGCGGCGTCTCGCTTACGTCGGGATCACGCGGGCGCAGCGATCGCTCTACCTCACCCATGCCTGGTCTCGGAGCCTGTGGGGCGGGACGAACTACAACCCGGCGTCTCGCTTCCTCAGCGAGATCCCTGCTGAGCTCATGCAGGTGCTGCGCGAAGCCGAGAACCCGCGCGAGCGCGGCTGGGACTCGTGGGACTCGAAACGTTCCAAGGCCGCGCCCGTGGAGCGCGCGGTCGTCCGCGTGTCACCGGGCGATCGCGTCTTCCACGAAGCCTTCGGCGTCGGTGAGGTGGTGGAGATCAGCGGCAGCGGAACCGATGCCGAGGTCACCGTGCGCTTCGAGGACGAAGGTGAGAGGAGGTTGATGCTCGCCTACGCGAACCTGTCGAAGGCCGGTTAGCCCCCGAACCGCTTGTCGGCGGCGTGGCATATGGTTACCATATGCTCATGTCGCGGCGTGAGACGCTCGTTCAGCTAAACGACTACCTCGTGAAGGCCCTGGACGAGCTCTCGGCGAAACGCGGAACGAGTCGATCTGCTCTGATCAGGTACGTCTTGGAGAATTTCGTCGCCGCGGAGGACGAACGTGACAAAGAGCGCCGACTCGTCGAGGGCTACCGTCGCTGTCCGCCCGACATCGGAGACGAGTGGGGAGACCTCGAGGCTTGGGGCGAATGGGCCGCAGGTGAGGCCGTTCGGGGACAGCCTTGGGAATGAGGCGCGGCGAGGTCTGGTGGAGCGACGTCCCCGGGCTTGGGCGCAGGCCCGTTCTTGTTCTGTCCAGAGACGTGGCGATTCCGGTGCTGGGAAGAGTCGCCGTTGCGCTGTTGACCACGACCGTACGGGACATCCCGACCGAAGTGCTACTCGATACGGCCGACGGTGTCCCGAGGCGCTCCGTGGTCAGCCTCGACAACATCTACACGATCAGCAAGCGTCGTTTGACGAAGCGACTGACGCGGCTGTCCGAAGCACACCTGGTGGAAGTCTGCGCCGCGCTGCGCTTCGCCGTCGATTGCTAGACCGTCTTCTTCAGCAGCTCCTCGGCCATAGCCGCATGCAGCGGCATGCTTTTCGCGCGGTACCACTCGAGAGCCGATCCGACCATCTCTGTGGCCCGTTCGCGATCGTCTGGACGTCCTCGGTCGAGGAGCATCTTCCCGTACCAGTGCTCGACCTGGTGCGGTTCGACGGAGGTCTTGTAGTCGATCGCCTGCTGTCGGGCGGCCATGAAGTGAGCTTCGGCTTCGTCCCATCGGCGTAACAGGGTTGCCGTCATCCCGGCGATCCTCCGCGCCAGCGCACCGTCGAAGAATCCCAACGGGATCACGTTTCCGGCCGCGATGACGTGCTCGTGGATCTCAGCGGCTACCTGCTCGAGTTCGAGGAAAGCGGACCCCTGAGCGATGTTGAAGGTGAGGATCTTGCTTCCCCACGGCTGCGCTTCCGGTCCTCCCGGCCGGCTCGGTCGCACCGCGTCCGCGGCCGAGACGAATGCCTCGCGGTTCCCGGCGTAGGCGTGGTTGAGAACGGTGTACGCGCGAGACAGCCCTGAGAATGCGGACACCGGCTCGATCTCGAGCGCCGTCTCGAGATATCCGAGAGCTTCATCCGTGCGACCTTGCATCTGGACCACGGCACCGAGCCAGGCGTACCCCTGAGAGCTCCAGGGAGAGTTGATGCTCTCGCAGAGCTCGATGTCGCGGCGCACGCCTTGCTCCCAGCGCCCCAGATCGAGGTCGCGAATAGCTTCCGTCGCAAGCCATGCGCGGTGGGCAAGGATCTCGCCGCCGCGGTGACCGAGGCGGCGCGAGAGTTCGAGGGCCTCGGTGCAGACCGACCGGGCCTTGTCCGTTGAACCGCCGAGCACTAGGGCCAGGGCCGTCCAGCTCAGCGAGTCGCACACGGTCCACGTGTCGCCGCCTCGACGCAATTGCGCCGTCGCCGTCTCGCCCGCCTCGATCGTCTCCTCGAGGAGCGTGGACGAGTAGGCGACGACACATCGTGTCCAGTTGACCCAGCCGAGCGCGCGGTCATCTTTTATCTCGAGCGCGATCTCCTCGCCTTGGGCGATGTGCTCGCGGGCCGCCTCGAAGAAGCCACCCACGCCGAGCAGCGCGCCCATGCCGGCCAGGTGGTACGCGCGTGATGCCACGCGCCGGTCTCCGAGGATGTCGAGCCCTCGCTGGTTCGCAGCGAGGACGTCGTCGAATCGGCCGAGCCACAGGTATTGATAGGCCATCTCGCGACAGAGATCGGCGGCGCGCTCGA
>JBOGXL010000006.1:0-6679 GCA_050694575.1 Actinomycetota bacterium
GATCGTTCGGCCGGCTCGAGCGCAGCGTCGCGAACGACGAACAACACGTCGATGTCCGATGCGTAGTTGAGCTCCTCGCCGCCGTACTTGCCCATCGCCATCACTGCCATCGGCGGATCCGACGCCGTCTCCACGAGCACGCGGCGCACGCACTCGTCGGCGAGGTCCGCGAGCGCCTTGCCCACGGACCTGAAGCACGCCTCGCCGGGCTCGCCGAGGAGGTCGGCCGCGGCGATGTGCACGATCTCGGCGTCGCGGAACTCACGCACGTCCGATCGCTCGGTCCGAGCTTCGCCGAGGAGCTCACCCACCAGACCCGGCGTTCGCGCGACGACGTCGGTCAGGTACTCGCTGAAGCCCAGGAGGGCCAAGAGTCCGTCGGCGGAGGCCGGCGCCTTCAGAACCCGCTCCACTGCTTCGGCCCCCAAACGACGCAGCCTCCGGAGCGCCGCGTCCGGATCCGCGACTTCGCCGAGCTGCGTGAGGACGGTCTCCCACCGGGGGTCGTCGCGCCAGCCTTCTGGCAATTCCTGGAGCGCGCGGTCAGGGACGCGGAACCCGTGGCGAGCGAGGAGAGCGGCGTCGCCGGCGCGCGTCAAGACGAACGCGATGCCGGCGCGGCCTTGCCCGCACCGTCAGGCGCCGCACCAACGTTGTCGCGCAACCGCTTCAGCTCGGGAGTGAGCGCCACCTCGGCCCGCAGCTCGGCGACCAGCATCGTCTGAGCGCCGCACAATCCCCCGACGCAGAAGTCGATTGCTTCTTGGATCGCCCGATCCAGATCGCGATCGCTCGAGGCGAAGTAGTCGCGCGTCATCTGGTTCACGACGCCGGAGATCGCCCGGGCCGGATACGCGGGATCGGTCTTGCGCACCAGGCCCTTGTCCATCGCTTCGGAGACGTGACGCACGGTATCGAGCATGTGGATGCGTCCGGCTTCCCGCCGCGTCTGCCTGATGCGCGCCTGCTCGTGGTCGAGCAGAGCGAAGACGTGGACGTTGCGAACGATGAAGTCGAACGAGGCGACGATCCCCTTGGCGATACGGCGGACGGGGTCGGGCTCGTCGGCGATGAACGCCCCCTGGAAGAGGCGGAGGCGTCTGGTCGTATCGGCGAGGATCTCGCGGAAGAGGGCGTCCTTGGAGTCGAAGTACCAGTAGAAGACGCCCTGGCCCACACCGACGTGACCGACGATGTCGGACACCCGGGTCCGGCCGAAGCCCTGGCTCGCCGCGAGGCGCACGGCCGCCTCCATCAGCTCTTCGCGGCGGCGGTGGCCGGCCGGGGTTCGTCGCTGCCCGTCCCGTTGACTCACGGGTCAAGTCTAGGCCCGGCGAAAGGAGGGAAAAAGCGAGAGGCCCCGTCACGTGCTCGGGGCCTCTCGGAGAGAGCCGTCCTATAGGCGGGATCCTGTCCCGCCGCGCCCTCGCGGGCCCGGCGGCGGCGACCATCCCTCTCTGCGACGCGTTACCGCGCCGCTACAGCGGCCTACCCGGGAGCATGAGGCGGGCCACCCGCTCCCTGCTTGGCCTTGCTCCTGACGGGGTCGCCAGCCGGCCCGGTCACCCGGACCGCTGGTGGGCTCTTACCCCACCGTTTCACCCTTACCGACCAGTCACAGGGGCGGCCTGACGGCCGATCCTGAGAACCAGCGGCGGTCTCGTTTCTGTGGCGTTGCCCCTGGGTTTCCCCACCTGGGCGCTACCCAGCGTCCTGCCCTGCGGAGTCCCGACCTTCCTCGGCACCAAGCCGATGTGCTTGGTGACGCGGTCGCCCGGACGGCCTCTCAGAAGAAGTCTACGACGTGCTGCGCCGAGCCATCGGGCTGTAGTTCGGCAGACTTCTGCCATCCGTCAGTGGATCGGCCAGGTGTGTCGTGTCGTTCCAGGCCCGGATCCGCGTCCGTCCGTTCGAGACATGGACGACCGACACGGACGACGTTTCGACAACGAAGGCGTCCATGGCCTCGCGGGGCGCCTTCGTGACATGTCGAGCCAGCGACATGATCGGCCCCCCGTGCGTGATGGCCAGGACCGTCCGGTTCTCGTAGCGCTTGATCGCCTCCTCCCACCAACCCGCGAGACGGACGCCGAGGTCCAGCCAACACTCCCCGCCGGGAGGCGGCACCGACTCGTCCCCGACCCAGCGTTGGAGCTCGTCCTGCCAGCGCTCCATCACCTCAGTGATGGTGAGGTTCTCCCAGACGCCGAAGTGACACTCGCGCAGATCATCGATCACCGTCGCCTTCCGGCCCGTCACTTCGGTGATCGGCTCGGAGGTTTGGATACAGCGCCGGAGCGGCGACACGTGCATCACGTCGATCCGCACCGGCCGCAGCCGCTGCGCGAGAGCCCGGGCCTGCTCGCGGCCGTAGTCGGTGAGATCGACATCCGTGGCGCCGGCGAAGCGCCTCTCGCGGGACGATTCGGTCTCGCCGTGCCGGACGAGGATCACTCGGGTCGTCATGTTGCCGCTTCCTTCTCGGTGGGAGGCTCCAGCATGCCCGTCCGCAAGAACCGGCGCAGCCCGGGCCGGGAGAGCATCCCATGCGCGGCGAAGAGCCACACCAGGACGGCCAACCCGACGCCCTCCTGTATGAAGGCTGCTCCATAGCGCGTTGGATCGAGGAAGGCCAGCGGACCACCCGACAGCGGATCGCGGGGGAAGGTCGAGCCGAACAGGGGCCACCAGAAGATCTTCGGCTGGGACCACACGCCGTCCTCGGCGAGATGGAGAAGGGAGGAGATGGGGATCAGCGCGAAGCGTCGCTTGCCACGGCCACGCATGAAGAACAGGACGCAGAAGAGCGCGACGTTCAAAAGCAGCGTGTGGGCGTACAGCCTCCCGCTCTCGTACCGGGCGCGGAAGAAGATGCGTCCGATCGGCTTGTCGATCAGATCGGGCAGCAGCGAAGCGAGGGCGACGACGCGGTAGTCCACCCGTGGGTTCCCGCGCATGACGAACCAGACGATGAGCATCGTCAGGCCGACGTGCCACAGGATCACTCGAACATCTCTCCTTGTGGCGGGCGGACGCCGCGGGCCTTCGCCGCCTCCGCGCCGGCCTTCGCGAGCTCGTCGGCAAGTGCGTTGCGCTCGCGCGGGACATGCTCGAAGCGCACCTGGTCGAAGCGCTCGAGCAACGCGTCGGCCTCGGCCTTCAGTCCACGCAGCCCCTTGGCCTTCAGCTTGTACTCGCCGGTCATCTGGCGGACGAGCAATTGCGAGTCGCTGCGCACTAGAAGCTTGCGGATGCCTCGCTGCACGGCCTCGGCCAAGCCCTCGAGCAACGCGCGGTACTCGGCTTGGTTGTTCGTCCCGTAGCCGGCGTCCTCCGACCGCTCGACGATGACCTCGTCGCCGACCTGGAGAACGACGCCGGTGCCCGAAGGGCCCGGATTGCCGAAGGAGGCTCCGTCTACGTAGAGAACTCCCGTCGGCGACTGGTCGGTCACCGCATCACGAGCAAACGGCGGCAATGCTCACAGCGGAACAGCCACTCGCCGTCGCGGGCCTTCCTCTTGATGCGGTCGATCTCGACGGCGGACAGCGCCTCCCGGCATGCAGTGCAGACGCCGTTCTCGAGGGCGCCGACGCCTATGCCGCGTTTGGAATCGCGGAGACCTTCGTAGAGCTCGAGCGCCTCGGCCGGGATCTTCGCCAGCACATCGGCGCGTCTGTCCTGCTCGGCCCCCAGCTCGCGGTCGATGCCGCCCTCGGCCTCGACGATCCGGGCGCGGACGGCCGCCGCTTCTGCTTCGAGCGCGGAGAGCTGTTCGGCGAGCATCGTGCGCTCGGACAACAACCGATCGCGTGCTTCGAGCTCCTCGAGACCCTTCTCCTCCAGGGGCGCCTTCCGGCGCTGGAGCATGCCTACCTCGTCCTGAAGAGCGACGAGCTCCTTCGGGTTGATCACCTGGCCGGAGTACATCTTGTGCTCCTCCTGGGCGATCTTCTCCTCGATCAAGCGAACCTCTTCCTCCACCCATCGCTCTTCGCGTTCCAAGGTGTCGGCGTCGCTCTGAAGACGTCCCATCTCGGCCTGGATCTCGGACATCCGTCCCCCGAGATCGGACAACTCCGTGCGCTCGGGGAGGTTCTCGCGGCGTTCCTGGAGGCGATCACGCGCAATGTCGATGCCTTGCAGATCGAGCAGGGCGGTCACGGCCTCGTTCACGTCCCTTCGTACCTCCGGGGCTGCATGAGCCCGACGAGTGTACAGAGGACGATGCGTCGCGCCTAACGAGCGGCTTCCGCGGCGGCAACCGTCGCGTAGGCGAGCGCGGCGCCGCGAGCAGCGCCGAGCAATTCCGTCGACCCGAACTTGTCGTACACCAGCGCGAAGGAGACCTCGGCCTTCGGGTCTGCGCACGCGTACGTACCACCGAGACCGACGTGGCCGTAGCCTTCGTGGTTCGGCCCCATGACGGGGATCGAGCCGGCGCTCATGTATCCGAGCCGCCACCTGGGCGGGATCATGATGATCAGATCCGGGCGATCGTTCTGAACCTCGGTGGCACGTTCGATGGTGTCCGGACGCAGGATGCGCACGCCATCGATCTCTCCACCGCGCTCGAGGGCCGCATACAGCTTGGCCAGCGATCTGGCCGTGAACACACCGGAGACCGACGGGATGCACGACGACACGCCTGCCGTGCTGCCCAGGAACTCGATGAAGTTCCCGCGGGGGCCGAAGGCCTTCCACAGGATCGTGTCCTTCGGGATCGTCGCGTCGTAGGCCTCGTCCGTGTGGCTGGCCGGGCCCGCCTCCGACTCGGGCGTGATCAAGGGAGCGATGCGATGTTGCTCCTCGGGCGGTGTAGCGATGAAGAGTCCGTCGAGAAAGAGGGGGCCGGCAAGCTCCTCGGCGAGGAAGGTCGGAACTTCACGGCCGTCGATCCGACGCAGGGTTTCGCCCACGAGCCACGCGAAGTTGATCGCGTGGTAGCCGTTGGCCGTGCCCGGCTCCCAGAGCGGTTCGAGATTCTCCATGACGCCGACCATGTGATCCCAGTCGGCCGTCTGCTTCGCGTCGTCGATCTGGTCGCGGATCTGCGGCACACCGGCCTCGTGACACAGGATCTGCCTGATCGTTATGGCTTCCTTGCGGTTCTTTCCGAACTCGGGCCAGACCGACGCCACCGGCGCGTCGTAGTCGACACCGTTGCGTTCCATGGCCATGTGCAGCGCGGTCGCCGCGACACCCTTGGTCGTCGACCAGCACAGGGCCATCGTGTCCTGCTGCCACGGCGCCTCGCCGTCCGGCGAGACGCGACTGCCGCCCCACATGTCGACGACGGGCTCGCCGCGGAAGTACGCCGCGAAGGAGACGCCGTGGTGCTCGCCGGCCCTCAGCTGTTTGTCGAGGAGCTCGGCGACGGGGGCGAACCGCTCGTCGCAGGAGCCTTCGAGGGTGGCGGGAAGCTTCACGTCGGCCATCAGGTCGACATGCTACCGAGGTCGAAGTAGTGCTCGTGGTGAAGGGCGCAGTTGGGATTGAAGGTGGCGCCGCACGACGGACAGGTGGAGCCGGAATCCAGGTAGGCGGCGATCGTGAGCTCGGCCCGGCACACGCCGCACAGCACGGCCTCCACGTCGAGCTCGTCCGGCCCCCATCGGGAAGCATTGTGGGACTCGGCCTCGGCGTGGCACTCGAAGCACGGGTAGTACCTGTCGCAACACTTGAACCTGATCGCGATGACGTCGGTCGGTCCGTTCCAGTGGGCACACCGCGTGTGGTCGTCGAGGAGACTCCCGTACACAGTCGTCACGGCGGCATCGTACTGGCCCCCTCGGCGGCACTGCCCGTACGCTGCACGCCACGATGGCCGATCCGACCACCGGCTGGGAGCCCGAAACGCCCGACGAGGACACCCTCCTCCGCGCAGCGCTGTACAACTTCACGGACTTCAACGTGGGTACGGCCGGGATCCTCGGAGCTCGTCTGCGCAGCAGCGACTGGCTGGCTCTCGCCGACCTCGGCAGGCCCGGCGCCTTCTTCAACAACGCGACGTTCCTGCGACCCACCCTGCCCGGACAGGTGCCTTTCCTGCTCGACGAGATCGAAGCGTTCTTCTCCGCAGAGGGCTCGGGTGACGTGGACGTCTGGAGCGCGTGGCCGACGCCGGAGGTCAGCGAGCGGGGCTGGGAGCTCCAGGGATATCCGCCGTTGCTGCTGCGGCCGGCCGGGGGCCGGCCGGCGCCCGCGCCGGAGGGCCTGGAGATCCGCGAGGTTCGCACAGCCGATGACGTCCGAGAGTTCGAGCGCGTGCTGGCGACCTCGTTCGGCCAACCCGACCCGCCGCGCGTCTTCGACGAGCGTCTGCTCGGGGTCGATCGCGTCCACATGTGGATCGGGTTCGTCGACGACGACCCCGTTGCCACCGCCGCCGTCTGCACCACGCGCGGCTTAAACGGCGTGCAGACCATCGCGACGCTGCCCGGCTACAGGGGACGGGGCCTCGGGAAAGCGATGACCTGGGTGGCTACCATGGCCGAGCCCGATCTGCCTGCGGTGCTCCTCTCGAGCGACCTCGGACGTCCGGTCTACGAGCGGATGGGCTATCTGCCGATCTTGCGCTTCTCGTACTGGAAGATGCCTCGATGATCAAGGCCCTGGCCGAGCTTGCCTCCGTCGAGATCTTCCGGGACGCGTTGGGGATCCCGCACGCCCGCGCGTC
>JBOGXL010000007.1:0-4728 GCA_050694575.1 Actinomycetota bacterium
GTGGGCCGACGGACTACACGACGGAGCCCGCGGAACGTCCCGTGACGGTCCACGACATCCTCACGCACATGGCGGGGTTGAGCATGACCCTCCAGGTCGACCCCGTCGCGAAGATCTACGCCGAGAAGGGGGTGCGGTTCGGGGGGAGATCGCTCGGCCTCGACGAGTACAGCGACCTCTTGGGCTCCCTGCCGCTGCTTTACCACCCGGGCAAGCGCTGGTACTACAGCGCAGCGACCGACATCGTCGGGCGGGTCGTCGAGGTCGTGTCCGGGCAGACGCTGGATGTGTACCTCGAGGAGAACATCCTCGGCCCGCTGGGCATGGTCGACACGGGCTTCTGGGTGCCGGAGGACCGCCACGATCGCCTGGCCGAGCTGTACACGCGACGTGACCGCAAGCTCGTGCCGTTCCAGCTCGGCGGGAGCAACCCATATCTGAAGCGCCCGAAGATGCTGTCCGGCGCCGGGGGATTGGTAGGCACCATCGGGGACTACCACCGCTTCGCGTCGTGTCTCGTGGGTGGCGGCGAGCTCGACGGAGTCCGCATCATCGGGCGCAAGACGCTCGATTACATGACGATGAACCACCTTCCCGGCGGTGTGGACCTGAGTACGCACGGTGGAGCGAGCGCGACGGAGACGGCGATGCCCGGCGTTGGGTTCGGGTTGGGTTTCGGTGTTGTGATCGATCCGCCGCTCAATCGATCGCTAGCGTCGCGCGGCGAATACATGTGGGGAGGCGCCGCATCGACCGCTTTCTGGGTCGACCCGGTCGAGGAAGTCAGCGTCATCTTCATGACGCAGCTCTTCCCTTCGGCGACCTACCCGATCCGCCCGCAGTTGCGCTGGGTCGTCAACCAGGCGCTGATCTAGGACTGCTCCGGCTTCGCCTTCAAGAGCAGAGCCGGCCTCGCTGCGCCGATGAGGTTCCCTCGCAGCGGCTCGATCTCGACACTGCGTCCGGTCTGGGGCGCGTTGATCATCCGGCCGCCGCCGACATACAGGCCGACGTGCCCGATCCCGCCGGATCCGGAGAAGACGAGGTCTCCGGGCTGCAAGGAATCGACCGATACCTGCGGCAGACTGCCGAACTGCGCTCTGGAGTTGTGGGGTAGCTCGATCCCGGCCGTTCGCCACACGTAGGACGTGAACCCGGAGCAATCGAACGCGCCCGGCCCCGAGGCACCGTACCTGTAGGGGCGCCCGATGAGCGCGTGGGCCGTCGACAGCACGACGCGGATGCCTTCGGTGCGCGTCAGCGGCGAGCGGGCGAATACGGGGACGAAGGCGGCGTCTTCCTTCTCGGCGGTGACCTTCGGCGCGGCCGTCGGAGCGGGCGTCGCCGGCTTCCACGCCGCGAGAGACACCTCCGGCGCGGCTGCGATGTAACGCACGTCGGGGGCCGGAAGGGCCGCCCCGCGCACCAGCACCAAGGCGACGCCGATGATCGCGGTAGCCGACGCGACGAGGATGGCCGGTTCGCCCGTCCGGCCCGGGGGCCGGAGCGCCGAGAGCCCGGCCCTGAGCTCGTCGATGACGGCTTCGACCCGAGCTCGGACGAGGGTGAGCTGCGCTGTCTGAGGTTTTGTCATGGGCTCCCTCGGAGCTCTGCTCCGCGATGAGCCCGGGCGCGTCGGCGCAAGGGGTGCACGCCTGCCCGGGCGTATGTACGAAGGCCCTAGGATGCCGGAAGCTCAATCACCACGCAAATCGACAAATCTGTACTGGGAAGGGCTTCAGCCCCAGTGATATTCCGTTACCTCACGGGGCAACCCATGCCAAAGAGCCGATGGATACGGGATCGTCCTTCGACGCTGTATCCTGCCGCGTCGGGGGGACAAAGTTGGGGAACTTCGCGGAAGTCTACCGCAAGAGCCTGGAGGACCCGGAAGGGTTCTGGCGCGACGCTGCCGAGGCCATCGACTGGTACGAGCCCCCCGAACGGATCCTCGATCATTCCCGGCCGCCCTTCACCCGCTGGTTCTCCGGCGGGCGCCTCAACACCTGCCACAACGCGCTCGACCGCCATGTCCATGGCGGTCGAGGCGACCAGGTAGCGCTGGTCTACGACTCGCCCGTCACCGACACGGTCCGCCGTATCACGTATCGCGAACTGCGCGACCTCGTCGCGCAGTTCGCAGGAGTCCTGAAGGGACTCGGCGTGGCGAAGGGCGATCGCGTCGTCATCTACATGCCGATGGTCCCCGAGGCCGCGGTCGCGATGCTCGCGTGCGCGCGCATCGGCGCCATCCACTCGGTGGTGTTCGGCGGCTTCGCGGCGAAGGAGCTCGCCATCCGCATCGACGACGCGCAGCCGAAGGTGATCGTCTCGGGGTCCTGCGGCATCGAGGGCGATCGCGTCATCCCGTACAAGCCGCTGCTCGACGGTGCGCTCGAGGCGGCCACGCATCGCCCGGATGCGTGCGTGATCCTCCAGCGTGCGATGCATGGTTGCGAGCTCGTTTCGGGACGCGACGTCGGCTGGCACGAAGCCGTTGCCGGCGCGTTGCCCGCCGAGTGCGTGCCCGTCGGCGCCACCGATCCGCTGTACATCCTCTACACGTCCGGAACCACCGCGATGCCCAAGGGTGTCGTCCGCGACAACGGCGGACACGCGGTCGCTCTTGGCTGGAGCCTTCCGAACATCTACGACACGCACCCGGGCGACGTGTGGTGGGCGGCCTCCGATGTCGGCTGGGTCGTCGGGCACAGCTATATCGTCTACGCGCCGCTGCTCACCGGTTGCACGGCGATCCTGTACGAGGGTAAGCCGGTGGGAACGCCCGATCCCGGCGCGTTCTGGCGGGTGATCTCCGAGCACGGCGTGCGCGCCCTGTTCACCGCACCCACCGCCTTCCGAGCCATCCGCAAGGAGGATCCGGACGGCACGTACGTCCAGCGGTACGACCTCTCCGCCTTCCGGTACCTGTACCTCGCCGGAGAGCGCCTCGATCCCGATACCTATCACTGGGCGTCCGAGCTCCTCGGCGTCCCCGTCATCGACCACTGGTGGCAGACGGAGACCGGCTGGCCCATCGCTGCGAACTGCATGGGGATCGAGCCGCAACCGTTGAAACCGGGCTCACCGACCAAGGCCGTGCCCGGGTACGACATCCGCATCCTCGACGAGGCGGGCAACGAGGCGGGGCCCGGCATCGAAGGGGCCGTGACTCTGCGGTCGCCGCTGCCGCCCGGGACGCTCCAGACGCTTTGGCGCGACGACGAACGCTTCGAGCGGTCCTACTTCGGCCGTTATCCCGGCTTCTACCTCACCGGCGACGGGGGATACGTCGACGAGGACGGCTACCTCTTCGTCATGGGCCGGGTGGACGACGTGATCAACGTCGCCGGGCACCGGCTCTCGACGGGAGCCATGGAAGAGATCATCTCCACGCACACCGATGTCGCGGAGTGCGCGGTCATCGGGGTGGCCGACGAGCTCCGCGGCCAGGTTCCCGTCGGGTTCGTCGTCTGCAAAGCCGGCGCCGCGCGCGCGGCGAACGACATCGAAGCGGATCTCGTTGGCATGGTTCGAGAGCAGATCGGCGCGGTCGCGGTCTTCAAGCGGGCGATAGTCGTCGACAGGCTGCCGAAGACGAGATCGGGGAAGATCCTGCGCGGGACCATGCGCGCGATAGCCGACGGCCGCGAGTACCGCGTGCCGTCCACGATCGACGATCCCGTCATCCTCGATGAGATCGCGACGGCGTTGAAGAGCTAACGAGAGGGGAGACGTGACCGAGCCGACCGTCCCGAGCGCCGAACGGCCTTCTTTGAAGGCACGCATCGTCGTCCTTCTCGTCGTCGCGGCTCTGCCCAGTCTGCCCGTAGGGGCCGACGCGCAACTAGACCGGCCGCTCTCGCCTTGCCCGACCGAGACCTCGTCGAAAGCCGAGCCCGACTGGGCAGATCGGCTCCCTCGATCGCGGCCGACCGCCGTCGAGATCCGCGACGTGCAGGTCGAGAGCCGCGACGGGGCGCTCGTATCGGTACGGGAGTACGTCCCCCGCGCCTTCGCCGGACGCCGTCCGTCGGTGCTCGTGATGTCTCCCTACCACGCGTTGCTCGGCCTGTATGCGAAGGAGGCCGAGGATCTCAAGATCATCGAGCGCGCGGACTGCATCACGAAGTTCTTCAACGAGCACGGATACGTCGTCGTGCTCGGCGACATGCGCGGAACTCGCAACTCCGACGGCTGCTTCGACTACGGGGGCCCGGGCGACCAGGCCGACGGCTACGCCGTCGTGCAGTGGATGGCCCGGCAGGCGTGGTCCAACGGGCGCGTCGGGATGTACGGCGTCAGTCACGTCGGGATGAGTCAGTACGCAGCGGCTGTCAGGACGCCGCCGGCTCTGAAGGCGATTATCCCTATCGCCCCCATCACGTCCTTCTACCGCTATCTCCACAACGGCGGAGTGCATTACGAGACCAACATGGGCACGCCCGTCGCCTACGACTACGGCGCGGCCGGACCGCCGCCGACCAACGTCACGGGCGCGAACCACTTGCGCAACGTCGCGGGCTCGTTCTGCAACGGCGAGAACACGTTGCGCGGCATGTCCTTGGACGGCGACTTCACGCAGTACTGGCGACAACGCGACTACTCGCTGATGGCTCGGCGGATCAAGGCCGCCGTCTTCCACGTCCACGGGACGATCGACCAGAACGTGAAGATGGACCACTTCACGTCGATGTGGCGGGCGCTGGAGGCCGCCAACGTGCCCCG
>JBOGXL010000008.1:0-10176 GCA_050694575.1 Actinomycetota bacterium
ACCATCGCCAGCGTATCCGCAGGTCAGAGCCCTCGGTATGCAAAAAGCCACAGTCCGGAAGCCGGATGCGGCCGCGAGTGCGTACTCCTACGCACGCTCGATGTGAGATCGGATACGGCTAGCGACAGATGGCGCGGCTGGCCCAGATCGTGATCGTGGCGCCTTTCTCCACGGCCGACCCGGGGCCCGGGGTCTGGCTGTACACCGTCATCCCGCTCCGGCCCCCAGAGGGAGGACATCCCGTCTGCACGACGACGCCGAACCCCGCGCGGTTCAGCGCGATCCGCGCGGCGGCACGGGACAACCCGACGACTCCGGGCACCCCCGACTCGACCTTCGGCGGCTTCGGCTTCTTGAACAGCTCCTCGGGCGCTGCCGGGAACTCCTCGATAGGCAGGGGCTCCACAGCCTCGGTCATGTACGCACCCCAGATGCGGGCCGGGTAGCTCCCACCGACGATCCGTGTCGGGTACCCGTTCCTCGGTGTGAGCGACTCGAGCGTCAAGCCGCCGGACCCGTTCGGTACGAGCAAGGGGTTCCCAACCCACACCGCCGTCGCGAGCTGCGGGACGTATCCGGCGAACCACGCGTCGCGCCACTGCTGGGAGGTCCCCGTCTTGCCGGCCACCGGACGCCCGACCGCCGCCGCCCGGCCCGTGCCGCGCTCGACCACTTCCTGAAGGACGTGTGAGACGCCGAGCGCAGTCGTTCGGCTGATCGCTCGGTGACGCTTGGGCTCGGCCCGGTAGAGGACCTTCCCGGTGGCGTCCTCGATGCGCGCGATGGTCGTCGGGGTCGCGTACACGCCTTCGTTGGCGAACGTGGCGTACGCCGCGGCCATGTCGAGCGGCGACACCTCCTTGGCTCCCAGCGCGATGGCCGGGACGTTGTCGGCGGGCGTGCACTCGCCGTTGCGGTTGTACAGGTCACCGCACCGTTCGCGCAGTGTCTTTTCTGTCGGGAACGGCATCCCGAGCCGCCGGGCGACGGCCGCGACCTTCTTGCTTCCCTCCGTCGCCTTCCCTTCGCCGAGGAACTCGATCTCCAGGCGAGCGAAGGCCGCGTTCACCGACTTCACCGTCGCGTCGACGACGTTCATGAGTCCTCCGCCGGACCCGTCGTAGTTCTGGACGTTCCACACGCCTCCGTCGTAGCGGTGCGAGAAGGGTGACGAGCTCACCTGCTGACGCAGCGACACACCGTCCTCGAGCGCGGCCGCCAACACCAGAGGCTTGAAGGCCGACCCGGCATGACGCCCGGAGCCGCCGGCCACCGAACCGAGGGCCAGGTTCACCTTCGCGTGACGGCAAGCGGGACGGCTCAGCTCCTCGTCCCCTGCGCAACCTTCGGGGTAGTAGTCGCGCCCGCCGATCAACGCGCGGATGTAACCGGTCCCCGGATCGAGGCTGACGAGCGCCGCCGAGAGCTTCGTCAGGGAATCCGGAGGCAGCTGCGAACGCAGGCCTTCCTCGGCCTTCCGCTGCGCGTCGGAGTCGAGCGTCGTATAGATGCGAAGCCCTCGTGCGTACACCGCCTGTGCTCGCTCGTCGTGCGTCTTGCCCAGCACATCGAAACGCGGATCCGGACGTGTGCTACCGCTGCTACGCAGCACGCCCAGTTCCCGCAACACCGCGTCGATGAAGTACGGATGCACCCATCGCGGATCGGCCGGCGGCTGGATCTCCAACGGCGCTCGAGACGCCTCGAGGGCCTGGCGGCGCGTGATGAGGCGCTGATCGGCCATCACTCGCAGAACGAGGTCGCGGCGAACCCGGGAGGCGTCCTTGCGCACGCTTTGCGCCGCGGGATCGTCGGTGTTGGCCCAGTCGTAACGGGCGGGCATATGGATCAGCCCGGCAAGGAACGCACCTTCGGCGAGCGTGAGCTCCGAGGCGTCCTTGTGGAAGTACGACTTCGCCGCAGCTTGAACACCGTAGACCCCCCGGCCGAAGTACACCGTGTTGAGGTAAGCCTCGAGGATCTCCGTCTTCGTGTTGGTGTTCTCCAGACCCATCGCGAGGAAGGCTTCTAGACCTTTGCGCAGGAAGTTCCGCGTCTGCCCGCGCATGTACACGTTCTTCACGAGCTGCTGGGAGATCGTCGAACCTCCCTGGATGCCCATCTCACCCGACCGCAGGTTCTCGAGGGCCGCCCGCGCCATACCACGAGGATCGACGCCGTTGTGTCGCCAGAAGCGGCGATCCTCGATCGCTATCGCAGCACTGCGGACATGCTTCGGGATCTCGCCCAGCGTCACCGGCTCTCGGTCCACCTCGCCGTGAAGTCGGGCGACGAGCGATCCGTCCGTCGCATAGACCTTCGTCGTCGCGAACGACGTCCACGCGCGATCGGTCGCGGTCTCGCCGTCGCCGACGGCAAGGGGAACAGCAGCGATGGGAAGAAGTGCGAGCGCTGAAGCGCCCGAGACGAACGCGATCAGACGACGTGAACGCACCGAAGTACCACTTTCGCTCCGTTCCTCGCTGCTACCGACGCGAAGAAGATATACCCGGGCTCCCTACCTCCTCGATCGGGCACGGCTACGTGACGTCGTTCGGCGTGCGGTCGAGCGTCCTGTCGTATCGCGCCCGTGCTTCTTCGATCACGGTCTCGGTCAAGACGGCCACCGGCGTCCACGGCCAGAGAAGCGGCTCCCGATCCGGTCCGTATCCCGCGACGCGACCGATCAGCAGCCACGCCTGGCGATCGCAGGCGTCGTCCCCGACTTCGACGTAGTGACAGAGCTGGCGGGCGATCCAATCCTTACGGTCGCGCGTCCACCAGGGCTCGGCCCGGAGCGGGGTCACCGGGATGCCCGGAAGCAACAAGCCGCTCTCGTGGTCGACGCTCGGGCTGGAGCGATCTGCATGAGGGCCCTTCGAATACCTCACGCAGAGCTCGGGCTCCTGGAGAACGTAGCGCTCGAGCTCCTCGAGGCTTTCGATCGTCGGAAGCGCCGTCCGCTCGGTATGGCGGGTCTCCTCGGTCGTTCGCTCGGCCAAGGTCGATCTCACCTCCGTTGACCGGTAGAGCATTACCCAGTCCGAGGCTGCTCGTAATCGCCGCGGCTTGACCATCTCACCGGCTGGGCGAGGCTCGGCGGCTGGCCGTATGCTGCCTCGACCATGCCCGAGGGTTCCCGCGCCGTCCGCTTCCGCGGCGTCGAATGTCGTCTCACGCAAGCGGGCCGGGTCGTGCGCGTGGAGGTCGCGGGCGAGGTGGACATCTCCGTCGCCGACGAGCTCGGTGCCTGGCTGCTAGCGGCCGCCGGGACCCACGAACAGCTCGCGCTCGACCTCACGAAGATCACCTTCATGGATTCGACGGGACTGCACATGCTCATCCGGCTCCGACGGGACCTTCCCCAGCGCTTCCACGTCGAGGCCGTCTCCGACCACGTCCAGGGGCTGCTCGGCGTCACGGGGCTGAAGAAGTTCTTCGACTAGACGGGCCCGGCCGCCTCCCGCAGGCCACCGATGCATTCGGCCTGCGACGCGCGGAGGAGGACTACCTCCTCCAGCTTGGTGATCTTGATCAGCCGACGGATGGTGGATTCCTCCGGGAGAGCTACGGCGAGCCGTTGCCGGCAGACGTCCAGGCGTCCCGCGAGGTCGAAGAGCATCCGGACGCCGGAGCTGTCGATATACCTAACCTCCGAGAGGTCGAGGACGAGACCGATGGCGTCGTTGGGTGTCGCGGCGATGAGCTCGGTCGAGACGCGGTCGGCATCGGTGAAGTCGAGCTCCCCCGCCAACCGAGCGACCACGACCTCATTGTCCTGGACGATCTCGATGATCGGTCGAGCCATCTGCGCTTAGACGGGTACGCGCGCCAGTGTTCTACGCATCCGGACCTCTGTGCCGTCCGGTCCCTTGATGAGATCCACGTCGTCCATGAACTCGCGCATGATCCCTATACCCCGTCCCCCACCATCTGCGCGCGGGCGTCGCCATTGCCCGTGGTCGCGAACCGAGATAAGGACGTCGCCGTTCAGCTCGGCGTCGATCTCGAAGCTCTGGGCGGCGACGCCTGTCGCATGTTGGATCGCGTTCGTGCACGCCTCACCCGAAGCGACCAGGATCTCGTAGATCTCGTCATCCGTCGCTCCGGCGGCGATGAGCCACCTTCGCAACGTGGCACGCAGTGGCTTCAGGATCGCGGGCCGGGCCGGGAGCGTCATGTGCAAGCGATCGCCCAACGCCAGCGTCGACAGCGCAAGGAGGGCCACGTCGTCATCCGCCGCCCGGCCGGCGAGCGTCTCTTCCAGGACGCGATCACAGAGCCGTTCGAGATCTTGTGAACCGCTGCTGACGGCGCGCTGGAGGCGCTGCAGTCCTTCATCGATAGGCAGCTCGCGGTCCTCGATCAGTCCGTCGGTGTAGAGGAGCAGCGTCCATCCGGGAGCAAGCGTCATGGACGTCTCGTCGTAGGCGGCGGACTGCATCGCGCCGATGGGGATGGAGGCGCCTTCCTCGATGAACGAAGACTGCCCCTCGGGGGAAACGAGCAACGGCGGCGGATGACCGGCGTTGGTCAGCGTCAGCATCCCGGTGTCCGGCTCGAACCGGGCCAGGACGACTGTCGCCATGTGCTCGGCCGGGCCGAGCTCGTGAAGGTAGTCGTTCAGTTTGCGCATCGCTTGTGGTGGCCGGTAGCCCTCCAAGGCGTAGGCGCGCAGCGCGTTGCGCAGCTGGCCCATCAGCGATGCGGCCCTTACCCCGTGCCCGACCACGTCGCCCATCACGAGGATGAGTGCGCCGTCGGGAACCTCGAAGACGTCGTACCAGTCCCCTCCCACCTCGAGGTTGGGACCGCCCGGGATGTACCGGGCCGTAGAGGACAGCCCGGGGATGTTCGGGAGCTTCTCGGGCAGGAGGCTGTGTTGCAACAGCTCGGCCGCCGTTCGCTGGCGCGCGTAGAGACGCGCGTTGTCGATAGCGCTCGCAGCGCGCCGGGCGAGCTCCTCGGTGAGCTGGAGCTCGTCGGGTCCGAGCCGGCGTCCCGTGCCGAGACTCGTGCTGAGCGACAACGCTCCGATCACCTCGTCGCGGACCTGGAGGGGCACTATCACGGCCGAGGTCGGCTGCAGCGTCCGCACGGCCTCGCCGTGGCCGGGTCGTCCCGAGAACACCTCGGAGACCAGAGTGTCGGGCACGGATTCGATCATCTGCGACACGCCACTGCGGATCACCTGGATGACCGGATGTTCTTCGTTCGATGCGTCCGGCGGTTCCTGCTTGATCCTGTCGGCTACCTGTTGAAGAGCGGGATCCGTCTGCGACACGACGCGTCGTAGGGACCCATCCTCTTCGCGCACATCGATCACGCAGGTGTCCGCTACAGCCGGAGTGACGAGGCGGCCGAGGTTCTGAAGTATGGCGTCGAGCTCCAGGCTCGACGTGAGCACACGGCTCGCCTCAGCCAGGATGCCGAGACGGCGCTGGGCGCGTTCCGCCGACTCCTTGGCTTCGCGCTCGGACTCGAAGAGCCTGGCGTTGTCGATCGCCACCGCGGCGTGCGACGCAATGCCGACCACTATCCGTTCGTCGACGTCGGTGAAGCGGCCGGGTTCAGAGTGTCCGAAGAAGAGGCCGCCGAGGACGGCGCCGGTTCGCGATCTCACGGGCGTCGCGAGATAGCTCCTCACCGGGAGGTGCCCGGGCGGCATGCCGTGATACGGGGCGTTGCGTCCGTATCGCGGGTCCTGCATGACATCCGCGATCCGCACTACGCCCTCACCCCGGAACGTTGGCCCGAACAGCTCGGTGTTCCGCGGCAACGGGAACTTGTCGAAGTCTTTTCGCGACGCACCCGAGATCGTGTACAGCATGTAGCTCTCGCCGCTCTCTTCCACGACGTTGTAGAAGAACGCACCGAACCGAGCGTGCGTGAGCGACGTGGCTGCGTCGGTGACCGTTTGGACGATCCGCTCGACGTCGAGATCGGCGGCGAGACTCTTCCCCACCTCGTTCAGCGTCTCGATGACGTGCGTCTCGTTTCGGAGGCGCTCTTCGGCCCCCGCGCTCTGCTCGAGGATCATCTCGTTGAGCCGCCAGGTGACGAGGCAGGCAGCGCTGATCCCGGCGATGAAGAACGCGTGGATCATCGCCCACTTCCACGGGGAGCTCTGTGCGGCGGGGTGGTTGAACACCGAGTCCGGGTCGAGAGCCCCTAGCAGACCGTGGTGGATGAAGACGTAGCCGATGGCCGCGAGGAGAGGGATCCAATCCTGGTAGAGAGCAACGACGGCCACCATCACGAAGAAGTGGAAGTGCATCTCGATCAAGCCGCCGGAGAGGTGGACGAGTATCGCGGAAGATGACAGCAGCCCCAGGGAAGCTGCCGCCGCTCTCACGCGACGCGGGAGCCTTCCGAGGCCCGCGATCACCGCAGCCGTCGGGACCACGGCTCCTACGAGAAGGCTGTGCGGAAGTGAGAACCCGCGCACCAGCGCGAAGGTCGGGATGAACACCGCGTGGACCCACAGAAGGACGACTATCGCGCCATGCCGAGACCACCACGCTTCCTCGGGAAGGGTGCTTCCTTGAGGCAGGACGCGACGCCAAGTTGCGAGCTGCGCTCTCATGCGTCCACCAAGGGTAACGCTGGGCAGATCGCATCAAGGCCCTCGAGGGTACGGTTGTTCTGTGGCGAAGAAGGCTCCGGCCGAGCGGAAGGGATCGCCGTCGAGCTCGACGTACGCCCGCAAGCGCCGCCCTGACGAGACACCCGAACCCGTGGCGACGTTCCGCGGGGACGTCGACCCGACTCGCGCACAACCGGGAGACTCTTTCGTCATCCACCAGCACCACGCCACGCGACTCCACTTCGACCTCCGTCTCGAGATGTTCAACGGACGCACGCCCGTGCTCGTTTCATGGGCCGTCCCCAAAGGCATGCCGCGCCGCAAGGGAAAGCCCACTCTGGCCATCCACGTCGAGGACCACCCCTTCGAGTACGGGACGTTCTCCGGCAGCATCCCCAAGGGCAACTACGGCGCCGGAGAGGTCAGGATCTTCGACGCCGGACGCTTCGAGGTGCTCGAGCGCAAGACGGACAAGCTTACGTTCCGTCTCCAAGGCCGGCGCATCCGCGGTGTCTATCATCTCGTCCGTAAGGGAACCGGCTCCGGGAAGGACGAGTGGCTGCTGCTTCTCAGCCGCAACGAACGTCCGACCGATGAACCGAGGCCGCCGCCGCAGCCGATGATGGCCACGCTCATCGCGGAACCCTTCGACGACGACGCTTGGGCCTTCGAGCCCAAGTGGGACGGGGTCCGCGCGATATCGACGTGCGACGAGACCACGACGATCATCTCTCGCAACCAACGCGACATCACCGTCGCCTACCCCGAGCTCCATCGCACGCACGAACAGCTGGTGGCTCTCGACGCCATGGTCGACGGAGAGATCGTCGCGTTCGACGAAGGAGTGCCGTCCTTCGAGAAACTGCAGAGTCGGATCCACGTCCGCGGACCGGCCGAGATCGAACGGCTGCGGAAGACGATCCCCGTCGCTTACGTCCTCTTCGACCTCCTCTACCTCGACGGCAAGGACCTGACAGCGGAGCCGTATGACGAGCGCCGACGGCTGCTCGAGGAAACCCTCGTCGCCACTCCGACGATCCAGCTCTCGCCGATGACGACGGGCGAAGGACGCGCCCTCTTCGAGGCCGCCCGCGCGCAGAGGCTCGAGGGCATCGTCGCGAAGAGACGTTCGTCGACCTACGAGGTGGACAAACGCAGCAAGCAATGGCTGAAGGTGAAAGCCACGTTCGAAGCCGATGTCGTCATCGCAGGCTGGACGGAAGGACAAGGCCATCGCGGCGGACGGCTCGGCGCCCTCGTGCTCGGTGTGCGCGACGGCGAGGGTCTCCGGTACGTCGGATCGGTCGGCACGGGGTTCACAGATCGCACCAGAGAGCTGCTCGAAGGTCGGCTCCGGGAGCTCGCCGTCGACGACAACACTTTCGACGCCGCGACGTTGAAGGCCAAAGCCGAGTTGCGCAAGGCCCATTGGGTCCGTCCGGACCTGGTGGCCGCTGTCGAGTTCCGGCAACTCACGTCGACCGGCAAGTTGCGGGCTCCGTCGTTCAAGGGTCTGCGCGACGACAAGGATCTCGCGGACTGCACGATGGAAGAGCTCCGAAACGCCGCCGGACTCGCCTAAGCCGAGAGCTCCTTTTGGTGGGTGAGGCAGTAGCGAGCCTCGGGACGCGCCTCGAGCCGAGCCCTGGGGATCGGCTCGCCACACGCTTCGCAGATCCCGTAGGTGCCCGACTCCAGGCGCTCCAGCGCGTGGAGCGTCTCTGTGAGCCGCTCCTGCACGCTCTCGCGGATGGACGCAGCTTGCTCGCGCTCGAGGAGGTCGGACCCGAGGTCGGCCACGTCACCTTCCCCTTCGAGCTCCGGCGACGACTCGCCTTCGCGAGAGGTGAACTCGATCAAACGCTCGAGCTCACGCTGCCGCTCGAGGAGTGCGTTTCGCCAGGCCTCTATGTCGTCGCTCATTTCGTGCCGGACAGATACCGCGGACCGACCGAAGCCAAACTCCGGTGAGCCACGTACTACTAGTCGCGCGGCGAGGCCTTGTAGAAGCTCAGCATCCGGCGGACCAGCGCGTCCTTCGTCCGATCCGGTAGCAGACGCGTGGCGGCGCCGATGACTTTCGCGTCCGTCCCGACCAGGTAGCGCGGCCGGGGGTGGGACGCCGTCAGCGCCCGCTCGACGACCGTCGCGACGCGATCGGGGCCCACGCCCGTGCGCTCCTGCCTGTCGATGATGGAGCGGACGGACGCCACGAGCGGCGCGTAGCGCTCCATCGCTTCGGCGGGTAGTCCGGCCTCGAGCTCGTCGGCCTGCGACCTCCCCTTCCCCCAGATGTCGGTCTTGATCGCGCCCGGCTCGATGAGCACCACCTTGAGCCCCCAGGGACGGATCTCCTCACGAAAGGCTTCGGCGATGCCTTCGAGCGCGAACTTCGAGGCGTTGTACGGACCCATCATCGGCGTCGCCATGCGCCCACCCATCGAGCCGATGAAGACGATGCGTCCGACGGCAGCGCGCAGGAGCGGCAGGAAGGCCTGCGTCACGGCGATCTGACCGATGACGTTCACCTCGAGCTGGCGGCGCCACGTGTCGATCGGGATGTACTCGAGGGGGCCACCCAGAGCGATCCCGGCGTTGTTAACGAGCCCGTCCAGCCCTGCCTCGCCGACGCGGTTGCGGATCGTCCGCTCGGCGGCCGCGATCGCATCGGAGTCCGTGACGTCGAGCAAGACGGGGACGACCCGGTCGCCACCGGACTTCCGGACGGCCTCGCCGTCCTGCTGCTTGCGGACGCCGGCGAAGACGGTGTAGCCACGTCCGGCCAAGTGCTCGACGGTGGCGCGGCCGATCCCCGTCGACGCGCCGGTGACGAGGACGCTCTTCATCGTGGGAGCCTAGGATGCCGAACACAGCGGCGACAAGACGGCTCGGCGATGGCAGAGTAGACGGGGCCACGAACCAGGAGGCGGTGTGACGAAGAGATTGGTCCTCGTCGGTGTGCTGTTCCTCACGTTGACCCTGACGGGGTGCGCATCCGTTCTCGACCCGCTGCCCTCACAGCCGTGCACAGCCTTCGGGTGCAACAAGCCGGGCAACATCCTCTACGAGGTCGGCGGCACGATCGTGTTCATGGGCGTGCTCATCGCGATAATGGCCGGCGTCGTGCGGCGTCTTTCGAAGTAGCTCGTGCGTCGCCGGATCCTCGCGTTCTTCGTGCTGGCGACGCTCGCCCTCGATGCTCAAGGCGCCGAGGCTTATGGCCGCGCGCGACTGCTCTTCAACCTGCAGGACGAAACGATCGGCGAGTCGAGTGGCGTCGCGTCCTACTCGCGCTCGAGCGCCGTCCTGTTCACGCACAACGACTCGGGTGACGGCCCTCGCTTCTTCGCGATCGGCAAGCGCGGCGAGACGCTCGCCACCTACGTCGTCCTCGGAGCCGTTTCCGCCGACTGGGAGGACATGGCCCGGGGGCCGGGCGGCGATGGTGAGCCGGCGCTGTACTTCGGCGACATCGGCGACAACTTCCGGTCGCGGCCGTTCGTCACGGTCTACGAGGTCCCCGAGCCCACCTTGGCGCCGGAACCGCTTCCGGTGCCCGTCCGGTTCGCGTCGGTCCGACGGCTCCAGTA
>JBOGXL010000009.1:0-3139 GCA_050694575.1 Actinomycetota bacterium
CACGCACCGCCGGGCGTGCCTCACGGAGCAGCGACCGGTGACGAGCCGTGCGAGATCCTCGACCTGTTCGCTCCGCCCCGTGCGGCCCTCCTCGAGCTGATCGAGAAGTCGACCTCGTGAGCCGTGGTGTGCTCACGGCGTACGCCGCCGAGGTCCGCGCCTCGGCGATCCGCGAGATCTTCGACCTGGCCTCCGGCCGCGACGACGTCCTTCATCTCGAGCTGGGTGAGCCCGACTTCCCGACGCCCCCGCACGTCGTAGCGGCCGCCTTCGAGGCGGCCCAACGGGGCTCCGGCTACACGCAGACGGCCGGAACCTGGGCGCTGCGCGAAGCGGCGGCCCGCCGACTCGAACGAGTGCACGGGATGTCCTACGAGCCGAGTCAGGTCATGGTCACTCACGGCGCCGTACAGGCGGTCGCTGCCGTGGTCGCCGGTGTGATCGGCCGCGGCGACGAAGCTCTCGTGCCCGACCCGGGCTGGCCGAACTACGAGATGTCGGTCGTTGCGCACGGCGGCGTCGTGGTGCGCTACCCGCTTCGACCAGAGAACGGGTTCGTGCCGGATGTTGCCGACATCCGTTCGTCGATCACCGAGCGCACGAGGCTCCTCGTCCTCAACAGCCCGGGAAACCCCACCGGCACGATCGTTCCGCCCACCGATGTCGAGCAGATCGTGACGACCGCCGTCGGCGCCGGGGTGCTCGTGCTGAGCGACGAGGTGTACGACGAGCTGATCTTCGACGGTGGTGCCGTCCATTGGGCGGGTCGATACGACCCCGAGCGCGTCGTCGGGGTGTGGAGCTGCTCGAAGTCCTACGCGATGACGGGTTGGCGCGTCGGCTTCCTGGCCGGCGCGCACGCCCTGGTCCGAGCGTTCACGACGTTGCAGGAGCCCATGATCTCGTGCGTCTCGTCGGTGACTCAGGCGGCCGCGCTCGCCGCGCTCACCGGCCCGCAGGATTGCATCGCTGCGATGCGCGAAGCCTACGAGCATAGGCGTGATCTCGTCGTCGGGATGCTTCGGCGCTCGGGGATCGATCCGGTCGTCCCGAGCGGCGCCTTCTACCTCATGCTCCCGCTGGCCGGCGGTGCCGACTCGCGGCGCGCAGCTCTTGATCTTGTGCCTTGCGGTGTTGCCGTCGCGCCGGGGACGGCTTTCGGAGACGTCGGCGCGAGCCATCTCCGGCTGTCACTCGCCGCCGGAGAGGAAACGCTCGTCGGCGCCGTCGACCGTATCGTCGCGTGGTACGACAAGACTCAGGGCGGCCTCGGGCTCCCCTGATGCGATGTTGAAGAATTAGTCGGGCGGCCCGGTCACAAGCTCTTCACCGGACCGTAACGCGATGAAACGTAGGTGAAAACGCTCGTCCGTAGGTTGGAAGCGTGGCCACCACCCTCGGCCCCCTAAAGATCGATCGCGTTCGCGGCCGCGCTTCCGTAGGCGGCCGAGCGCTAGCGCTGCGTCCGTTGGACCTGCGCGTGCTGTCCCTTCTCGCCCGGCGACCCGGCCGGGTGTGGAGCCGCGCGTCGCTGGCCGAAGCGCTGTGGGGGCCGGACGGAACCGTCGACCCGCGTGCGATCGACGTGTGCGTGACCCGGTTGCGCCGGGCCCTGGACGGCGCCGGTGACGCGATCGTCACCGTCCGGCGCGTCGGCTACAGGCTCGATCCGGACCTTCTCGGCGAGATCACCCGATGACGAAGACACGAGCCCTTTGGCAGCACAAGCCCGACGTCGAGGCGCTGAAGGCCGCCGGCGACCTCGGCGTCGACTTCGACCGCCTCGTGCGTGACGGGTACGAATCGCTCACGCCCGAGGACTACTACCGGCTGAAGACGTGGGGCGTGTGCAGCCAGAATCAGGTGGGAGTGCACATGATGCGCATCCGCATCCCGGGCGGCGTCGCATCGACCACCCAGCTCGACCGCGTCGCCGACCTGGCGCAAGGTTGTGCCGACGGAACCGTCCACATCACGACGCGCACGAACGTTGAGCTGCACGGCGTTCCCACCACGAAGCTCCTCGAGGTGATGGAGGCTCTGCACGACGTCGGCCTCACTACGCGCGCTGCGTGTGGACACACAGTGCGCAACGTCCTCGGCTGCCCGGCCGCCGGTATCTGCGCCGAGGAGGTCCTCGACACACGACCGTGGGTGCGTGCCGTGCACGACGCCGTCGTGCGCCGGGCGGCCGAGTACAACGCCCGGCTCCCGAGACGGCTCAACGTGTCCTTCGGGGGATGCGGCGACTGTGCTCGGCACGCACAGGTGAACGACGTCGGGTTCGTCGCCGTCCCGGCACCCGGACGCGAACCGGGCTTCGCCGTGTGGATCGCGGGAAGCCTGGCCACGAGCCCGCGCGTGTCGCACGCTCTGTGCGCCTACGTGCGAGCCACCCACGCCGTGGCCGTGATGGACGCGATCATCGACATCTACGCCGAGCACGGCTTCCGGGACAACCGGGCTCGGCTCAAGTACCTGGTGGAAGCGTGGGGCATCGAGCGCTTCCGGGAAGCGTTCGCCGAAACGTTCGCGCAGCTCACCGGCGAGCGTCCGGTGTTCGGCGAGCCGGCCGCGCCGCCCGAGCGTGAGGCGAACGCAAACGCTGCCGTTCTGCCGCAACGGCAGCCCGGCCTCTTCCGCGTGCGCGTCGGCGTCCCGCTGGGCGACCTCACCCCGGCGCAGCTCCGCACCTTGGCGGAGCTGGCGGCCGAAGAAGGCGACGGGAACGTCCGCTTCAGTCCCGAGCAGAACGCAGAGATCGCGTGGGTGGCCGAAGAGCGCATCGCGCGCGTGTTGTCGACGCTGTCGTCGGCGGGCTTGGCCGCCTTCGGCGCGGGAGACGTGTCCGACGTCCGGGCGTGTCCCGGGACGACGCATTGCGTTTTGGCCGTCTCCGACGCGCAGGGTGTGGCGCGCCGCATCGGAGACGCGTTCCGCACGGCGCCCCCACAGGACGAGGCCGTCGCGCGCATGCGCATCCACATCTCCGGCTGCCCCAACAGCTGCGCACAGCACCAGGCGGCCGACATCGGCTTCGCGGGATGTCGCGTGAAGGTGGCCGGACAGGTGCGGGAGGGCTACCAGCTCTTCGTCGGTGGACGGCTCGGACGGCGCGTGCGCATGGCCGATCGCATCG
>JBOGXL010000010.1:0-8930 GCA_050694575.1 Actinomycetota bacterium
CCGACGTCCAGGAGATGGTCGAGAGGAGTCCCTCGCGCGTCGCGCCTCCGGCGACGAGGAAGCGTCCGGCGTGCACCGCGTAGCCCGCGCCGTGCACCGGTAGCAGTTGGCGCGAGGCCGAACGCCACCGACGCGATGCTGCGGCCAGCACGTAATGCTCGTCTGTCACTGTGCCGAGGAAGAAGCGCGGATCCTCGCCGCCGACGACGTGCAAGCCGTCCTCGAGGACCCCGACGGCCATAGCGCTCATCGCTTTCGGCAGGGCCGGACCCTCGCGCCAGCGGTCCGTGGCCGGATCGTAGATGTCCACGCGTGACGTCACGCCGCCGTGGCGTCCGCCCAACGCCCAGATCTCGTCCCGCCAGGCGACCGCGCGCAAGTGGTCGCGTCCCGACAGGAGTGCCGATCCACGTGTCCAACGGTCCGTGCGCGGGTCGTAGATCAGGGTCGTGTCGGTGTCCCCGACGCCGCCGATGACGTACAGGCGGCCGCGGAGTGCGACCATGGCGTGACCCTGTCTGCCCTCGGGCATGGGCGCCACCGCGCGCCAGGGAAGGCCCGGACGCGCACGCCACACGGTGTCGGTCGCCGTCCAGTCGGTGGCGCCCGGCGCACCGCCCGCGAGATAGACGAACCCGCCGAGCCCGGCCGCGGCCGCGTGATGGCGCGGTGCGGGGAGCGATCGTATGCGCGTCCATTCGTTGCGGCTGACCTCGTACACATGGACCGCGTCGGACGTGCGCCCGATCCCGTACAGACCTCCCGCCACGACGAAGCGGGTACCGACGATGGCCGAAGCGACCTCGCCGCGGGCTTGTGGCATCTCGGCGATCGACGACCAACGTGCGGCGTCGCGCGGGCCGGGGTTGGTGACCCGCCAGACGGTGAGCGTGATCGCCAGCACGACGATGAGCCCACCGAGGACATAACCGGCGACCAGCAGCACGCGGCGTATGCGTCGTCCGATCATGCGGGGGTACTGTAACGAACGCACTCTGCGAGAGGGAGGGGAACGTGAGTGAACATCTGCTGTTCGAGGTGAGCGACAACGTCGCGTGGATCACGCTGAACAGGCCCGACAGCATGAACGCGATGTCCAACGACATGATGCGTGGCCTTGCCGATGCCCTCGACCGTTGCACGAACGATGATGAGGTCCGGGCAGTGGTGCTCACCGGCGCCGGCGACCGGGCCTTCTGCGCCGGAGGCGATGTCAAGGGGATGGCCGCGAGAGGCCGAGACGACGGACCGGCTCCCACCGCCGATGAGCGCATCGACGGATTGCTCGCGAGTATGCGCAGCTCGTCACTCGTGCTCCACACGATGCCCAAGCCGACCATCGCTTCCATCAACGGGTACGCCATGGGGGCCGGGCTCTCGCTGGCGCTCGCGTGTGACGTGCGCATCATGGCCGCCGAAGCGCAGCTCGGAACCGCCTTCGCCGGTGTGGCGTTGGCCGGTGATTACGGCGGGACGTGGTTCCTCACGCGCCTCGTCGGATCCGGACGAGCGCGGGAACTCTACTTCCTCAACGAGCGGGTCTCGGCGGAGCGGGCGCTCGAGCTCGGGATCGTGAACTGGGTCGTGCCGCGCGACGAGCTGCGCAAGGCCACCGACGACGTCGCCGTCCGCTTTGCCTCGGGGCCGACCAAGACCCTCGGGATGATGAAGACGAGCTTGGTGGCGGCCGAGCACACCGATCTCGAATCGCTGCTGGCGCTCGAGGCCCGCCATCAGGTCCTTAGCGGCGCCACGGAGGACCACCGCGAAGCGGCCGCGGCGTTCGTCGAGAAGCGCCAGCCGCGTTTCGTCGGCCGATGAGCCCGGAAGGAAGCTTCCGCGGTTTCGAGGTCGCCGTGCACGACCCCGGCGTCGCGGTTCTGACCATGAACGAGCCGGATCGGCTCAATGGCCAAACGGAGCCGATGAAGCGCGACATGACCGAATGGTTCCTCGAGGCTCAGATGGACAACGCTATCCGTGTCGTGCTCGTCACGGGCTCGGGCCGGGCTTTCAGCGCCGGCGACGACATGACCGGCCGTCGCCGCAACTATGAGGAGAAGGAACGCCTTGCGCGTAGCATCCGCTGGGACGGCTCGAGCAGCATGGGCACCTACGCCGGCCTGCGCACCGTCTCCCAACAGTTGAACCTCGCGGTGCGCCACCTCGACAAGCTCACCATCGCGGCCATCAACGGTGTGGCGATCCAGACAGGACTCTCGCTCGCGCTCGCTTGCGACTTCCGTGTGGCGGCCGAAAGCGCGCGGCTCGGCTCGGCGACGCTGCGCTTCGGTTTGCAGCCCGACGAGGGCGGACACGCTCTCGTCGTCGAGCTCATCGGGTTGGCGAAGGCCATCGACTTCTTCATGCGCAAGCGGATCCTGTCGGCCGCCGAGGCGCTCGACTACGGGCTCGTCCACGAGGTCGTCGCGGACGAGAAGCTGATCGGGCACACGATGGACCTCGCCCGAGAGCTCGCCGACGGTCCGCAGGTCGCGATGCGGCTCCTCAAGCGATCGCTCTACAACGCAGCAGAGATGCCCATGGCTCAAGCCTTCGACGACATAGCCGCGAAGACGGGGATCTCCGACCACCACGCCGACGCCGCCGAGGGCGTCGCGTCGTTCCGCGAGAAGCGGGAGCCGAGATTCAATGCGTGGTTAGAGGCATGACGGAGGGCCAGCCGCAGAAGTGGACGCTCGACCGCCTCCTCGCGTTGTTCGAGCTGACCGAGGTCGGCAGAGACACCTATAGGGCGCCCAACCCGGTCCGGGGGCCGTGGACGCGTGTCTTCGGCGGTCAGGTAGCCGCGCAGGCCGTGCGCGCCGCGCAGCTCACCGTCCCGCCCGAACGCCCGATCCATTCGCTGCACGCGTACTTCCTGCGTCCGGGTCGTCCGGGTGAGGACATCGACATGTTCGTCGAGCGCCCGCGCGACGGTGGCTCGTTCACGTCGCGGCGGGTGAAGGCCGTGCAGGAGGACGAGGTCATCTTCGACATGCTCGCGTCGTTCCATCGCGAGGAGGAAGGACCCCGGTACCAGATGCCCATCGCGCTGGACGTGCCGGCCCCCGAGGAAGCTCCCGAGCCCCAAGGGATGTTCGGTCGGATGCGCTCGATCATGCCCTTCGAGATGCGCGAGCTCGGTCCCACCGAGCCCGTGGACGGCATTTACCGCTCGACGAGGCGCGCGTGGTTCCGGACGGCCGGCCGGCTTCCGGACGACCCCACGATCCACACGTGCGTGCTCGCCTTCGCCTCGGATATGGGCGTCGTCTCCGCGGCTCGGGTGCCGGTCGCCGGCGAAGAAGAGTGGGAGAGGTTCATGGGGGCGAGCCTGGACCACACCGTCTGGTTCCATCGGCCCATCCGAGCCGACGAATGGACCCTCTTCGACCTGCGGACGGTCTCCAGCTATGGAGCGCGCGGCCTCGCGGCCGGGACCATGCACTCGCGTGACGGCGTGCTCGGCGTCTCCGTCGCTCAGGAGGCTCTGATCCGCCCGCTGGCCCCCGGCCGCCGGCGTCCCTAGACGAGGCGTAAGGTTCCGACCGGCCACTCGTATTCTTGGGTAAGTGCGAATGCGTTCACGCCTCGTCGTCTGCACCGGCCTCGCCGCCGCAGCCGTCCTCGTGGCGGGCGCGCCGGCCCGCGCCCAGCTCCCGCCGACGCCGCAGTTGCCGCGAATCGACCTGCCGGCTCCCGTCGCGGACGCGGTCATCCAGGCCATAGACACCGTCCTGCCCGTCGTCGGACAGACGGCGATCCAGCTGCGACCCGTGGCGACCGCGGGAGGGTTCGCGCTCCGTATGCCGTGCGCCGCGGCCGGCGGGGGGACGTTCCTTTTCGCCCTCGCCAGCTCGCTCGTCGTGTTGCCGATCCCGACGGGCATCTTCCTCGGCCCGGCCCTGGTCTTCTGCTCGGGCGCCTTCGAGCCCGGGCCGGGGGACCCGCTGCTCGCGCAGGTGGACGGAGTGATCGGCGACCCACTCGAAGAGGCGGCCGCTCCGGTGGTGGATCAGCTCGGAGCGGCGCTGGCGCCTGCCCGCCCGAACCTCGACGAGGGCTGCGGCGTGGTGCGGATCTTCAGCAGCGTCCCCACGCAGGCGCCGCCGCCGCTGCACAGGTTCAACTGGGTCGCGCTCGTCTGCGGTTAGCTCGCTTCCGGCGCCTCCGCCGGGATCTCGTGGCCCAAGAGCCCACGCGCGAGATCTATCACGCGCTCGGCCGACATCGCGCCTCCCAACTCCATGGTCATGTGGACGACGGACTCGCCGAGCTGATCGCGTAGTGACGCATCCAGCGTCGTGCGCCTTTCGGAAGACCATGTGCGAGCCGATTCGGCCGACTCGAGGATCGCGTCGACCGCGCCGAGCAGGGTCGCGGCCCGCATTGCGTCGCCCAGCTCGTCGGCGGTGAGCGCCACCGCCTCCAGGCATTCGGCCAGGCCGGGGTTGTTCCCCAGCTCGTGAAGCAGGCCCAGCGCCTCGAGGAGGTACGCGTGTGCATCAGCGTGGTCGCCCATAGCCGATGCGATGGTGCCGAGGGTCGTCAGGGATTCGGCGGTGCCCCGAGGATCCCCCACGTCGCGACGCAGCCCCAGCGCCTCTTCGCAGAGGAGGCGTGCGGCGGGGAAGTCCCCGTCGACTATGGCGATCTCGCTGAGGTTGTGGAGGCACAGCGATGTCCCACGGATGTCGCCTATCTCGCGTGCGATGCCCAAGGCTTCTTCGTAGTGGGAGCGCGCCCGCTCGTAGTCCTTCTCGAAGTACGCGACCGTCCCGAGATTCCCGAGCACCGTGGACACGCCCGGTCGATCGCCGAGCTCGCGGCGCGTGTCCAGACTCTCTGCGTAGTGCCGGCTCGCTGTGGCGAGGTCGCCCTGCTGGAACGCGACGTTTCCGAGATTGTTGAGCGCCGCCGCGAGCCCCTGCTTGTCGCCCTGCCTGCGCAGGATGGCCACTCCTTCCTCGTACCGCTCCTGCGCGGCCTTGAGGTCGCCCGTCACGAACGAGACGGTGCCCAGCGTGTCCAAGGACGAGGCGATACCCGACGTATCGCCGTCCTTCGTGAAGACCTCGACGCTCCTCTCGAACCAACGCTTGGCTTCGGCGTAGTCCCCTTGGAGCCAAGAGATGGTCCCGACGTTGCGAAGAACCGATCCCACGTTGCGCGGGTCGTCGAGAGTTTCGAGGATGCTCAGGCTCTGTTCGAACAGGTCTCGCGCCCTTTCGTACTCGCCGAGCTGGCGCGACACGACGCCCAGGCCGCTGAGCTGGGCTGCGATACCTTGCTCGTCGCCGAGCTCGCGCTTGATCCCAAGGCTCTCGTCATATCCGTCGCGCGCCTGCGCATACCGGCCTTGGCTCAATTCGGCGTGAGCCAGCTGCGTCAGAGCGTCGCCGAGCTCCACTCGTTTCTCGAGGCCTCGGGCAGCCTCGACGCTCCTACCGAAGAACGTGCTCGACTCGGCCAGCGCGAAGCTCTGCTTCGCCTTTTCTCCGGCCTCGTTGGAGAAGCGCAGCGACTTCTCGTGCGCTCCGGCAGCGTGGAAGTGCAAAGACAAGAGCTCACACACCATGGAGACATCGACCGCGTGCCTTTCGATCACCTCGCCGGCCCGGGCGTGCACGTCGCGCCGCTCCTTGTACGACAGCCCCTCGTAGGCGGTGTCACGGATGAGCGCTTGTCTGAATCGCCAGGGCAGATCCGAGCGATCCACGAAAGTGTCGAGCCGGCTCCAACGCTCTTCGCTGATCTCGCGTAGTCCCGGGACCGACTCTTCGGCGACGACCGGGTCGAACCGGCTCCCAACGACGGCGAGCTGTCGCAGAACCAACCGATCGGCCGGCGGCAACGCGTCGACCTTCGCGGCCACGAGCGCTTCCAGCGAGTCCGGGAGGTGGTCGAGGTCTCGTTGGGACGACGCGACGTCGGCCAGCTCGATGAGGAAGTACGGATTGCCGTGCGATCGTTCGGTGAGGCGAGCCACCTCTCGAGGAAGCAGGTGGGCTTTGGCTGCGGCCTTGAGGAGCTCGTTCGCGGCGTCGTCTGTGAGCGGGGAAAGATCGATGACTTGATCCGCAGAGCCGAGTGGCTCGTCTTCCTCAGCTCGCCGCGTCACACACAAAAGCGTCGGCAGCGACGCGGCGTTCGCAGCTAGGTAGCGAACGAGGTCGGCCGACGCCGGATCGATCCAGTGCGCGTCCTCGACGATCCAGGTCAAGGGCTCCGAGACAAGCGACCGGAGGACCTCGGCGACCACCTCGTGGAGCTTCGTCCGCTGGTCCTTCGCCGACAGACGCTCGATCTCGGGCGTTGGGGTCGGTATCTGTCCGAGCAGGAGGGCGAAGAGCGATACATACGGGGCCAGGTGAGGTGCTCGCGTTCGCACACGGTGGTTGAGTGAGTCGCCGGGCAGGGAGCCAGCGAGATCGCTCGCGAGCGTTCGGAATGGGAAGTACGGCGTGGAGACGGCATAGCGACCGCAGCGCGCTTCGACCGTGCGCATGCCGCTGAGGCCGACGATCTCCTCGAGCAATCGGGTCTTCCCTATTCCGGTATCCCCGCGGATCTCGATGAACCGACCGGTCCCGGCCTTCGAGTCTTCGGCCGCTTTGGTGAGTAGCGCGAGCTCGGCGTCCCGCCCGACGAGGCGGAGGCGTGGGCCTGCATCTCGCGTACGCGTACCGGACACCCGTCCCACCCGGAACGCGCGCAGCGGCTCGGCCTTGCCCTTCGCCGCGAAGGGTGCGAGGGCTTCTATCTCGAACGTCGTGTCCGAGCGCTCCAGCGGCGCGGCCGTGGACAGGATCTCCGCGGGTCCGGCCTTGCTCATGACGCGCGCGGCTGTGTTGACGACGTCGCCGATGGTGACAAAGGTCCGCCGGAAGGTCGGCCCAACGTATCCGCAGAAGCCGTGTCCGCGATGGATGCCGACGCGGAGCTCGACCGGGCTCGGATAGTCGGCGATCTCTCGAAGGGCTCGAAGCAGGCTCTCGTCGTCGTTGCCGAAGGTCCGGACGGCCCCCGCTGCACAGATTACCTTCGGACCACCCTCGTAGACGTCGGTCGAGATGAAGGCGACGCCGTGGGTGGCGAGGACGCTCTGGAGGTGCGCGACGAGGTCGGTCAGATGTTGCGCCGTGACATCAGGCCCAACGTCGGTGATGAGCTGATCCACATTGGAAAGGTGGACGAAACCGACGGACATCTGTTTGTGCTCGCGCAGCTCGATGCCCGAAACGAGGTGGTTCCGAAGCATCTCCGGGACGAAGAGCCGCGCGCTCGTCCCGACGGGCCACTTCGGCCAGGCGGTGAATGTCGTCTCGACGTCGGGAGCGTGCGTCAGGAGCGCGGGCGAAGCGGCTGTGTCCACGACGTCGGCCGGCAGCCGACCGGTGATCTCTGGGCTCAGCCGGATCTCGCCGGACGAGGCTTGCCCTTCGACGTCCACGGTGGTTGAAGCGGTCTCGCCGCAGACGAAGAGCTCGCGGTGGCTCGCGCCGACGAGGAAGAAATCGACGGTTCCACAATGCAGACCGACGGTCATCTGGAGCCGGATCTCGCCGGCCGACGTTTCTATGCGACCGACCCTCCCGAGGGTGGCGTGCATCTCAACGGCTGCGCGAGCCCCGCGAAGCTCGTGCTGCTCGCCCCAGAAGAAGATCAGGAGCGCATCGCCGCCGAACTTGAGCATCGTGCCGCCCAGCCCGCCCGACACAGCGACGAGCTCCGTGAAGGTGGCGTCGAGGTGCTGGGTGAGCTCCTCGGCTCCCACCTTGCCGAGTTCGGCCAGGCGTTCGGACATGGCCGTGAACCCGGAGAGATCCGTGAAGACCAGCGTTCCGTCGATGGAGCGGTGCCGCGCCTCGGGGGCTTCGGCGATCCACTCCGGGACCAGACGGGGGACGAACGGCGACAGATCCACGGAGGCCCCTAGGGGGCCATGGACCCCGACCGCTTCATCGTTTGCGCTAAGGGTCCTCGCAGTTGCTCTTCGTCTCGGCGTTGATGCAGGTGTCGTGGTCGGGACCTCCGTCGGCGTTGTCCGTGCCGGATCCTCCGTCGAGCGAGTCGTTCCCGGCTTCTCCGTTGAGAACATCGTTGCCGTTTCCGCCGTTGAGGGAATCGTTTCCGTCACCACCGTAGAGCTCGTCGGTGCCGTTCGCTCCGCCGTCCAGCGCGTCGTCGCCCGCGCCTCCGCGGAGGGTGTCATCGCCGTTCCCACCGTCCATCGTGTCGTCACCGTCGCCGCCCTCCAGCATGTCGTGTCCGTTCTCGCCGAGGATGGTGTCGTCGCCGTCGCCGCCGAAGAGCTGGTCGTTCCCGGATCTGCCTTCGAGGCGGTCGTTGCCGCCGCCTCCGTAGAAGGTGTTGGCGGCTCCGTTGCCGATGAACGTGTCGTTGTTGTTCCCGCCGTCGGGGCAGCTCGTCACGCCGTTGGTCTGTTGGTCGCCGACGATGAGGATCCCCGTCTCGAGGTTGCAGTTGACCACTGGGTCGAGATCCTCCGGCACGCCGTCGACCGTGTCCTCGCCCTCGCCGCCGTCGACGTCGTCGCCGCCACCGTTGGTGGTGATGGTGTCGTTGCCGCCGCGTCCCTTGAGGACGTTGAACTCGCTCGTCCCGATGATGATGTCGTCGTGCTGGCTGCCGAAGGCGTTCTCGGCGTTCCGGCCGATGTCCTCCGGGCTCCCGGAGACGATCCCCGCCGGCAGGTCGATCTTCACGCCGGGTGAGTTCGCCTCCGTCTTCTCGTAGTCGAGTGTGTCGCCGGTGGTCTCTCCGCCCTCGCCCAGGTCGACTATGTCGCCGCACTTCCCGTCGCCGGGCTGGCTGTCCTCGCGATCACCGTGCTCGGGGTCGAGCTCGCTGCCCGGCCGCTGGACGCCGGCGAAGAAGGTGTCGTCGCCGCCGTTGCCGTTGAA
>JBOGXL010000011.1:0-8039 GCA_050694575.1 Actinomycetota bacterium
GTCACCGAGGGCCGGACGGATGGGTTCATCAAGCTCATCGGCGCCAAGCGACGCGTCCTCGGCAACGCCGGCGGTGGACGGCTGATGGGAGCGACGATCGTGTGTGCTCGCGGCGGCGAGCTCGTGAACGAGGCTGCGCTGGCGATCCAGACGAGGATGTTCCTCGGGCGCCTCGCGCAGACGATCCACGCCTATCCCACGTGGTCGACGGCCCTCCGGCAGACGGCGGCGCAGTTCTTCGGATACGGCGACGGCGTACGTCCCCTCTGAACGTCGCACTCCGCCGCCGGGTCACACGGCCATGAGATCCTCTCGATGCTGGCGCTCGCGTTACACGCGCGCGTTCCGATCGCGAAGCACCGGACGATGATCTACGCATACCCGGCCTTCCATCCAGGGATCGAGGATGCTCTGCATAATCTCGATCCGTGATGCTCGAGCTCCTGTTGCCACGCACGGACCCAGGCGCGCTCGTCCAGCTGATAGCCACGCTCGCCGTCGGTCTGCCGCTCCTGTTGTGGCTTCGCCGGCGCCGAGCGACGGAGCTCTCGTGGTTCGTGGGGGGACTGCTGGTCTTCCTGCTCGGCGTCTACGCCTTCAGAACCGTTCATTGACCACTATGTGCGTAGGCACGGAACTCGATCGACCAGCTCAGGTTCTCGCGAGCGGATCCAGGTCTTCCAGACCTGACTCAAGACGCCGCCGAACGATACATGTGCGCGTGGGACTCGATCCACGTGTCGATCGTCGACCACCAGGTATAGAGCCAGTCGATCTGTCCGTCGCGGTCTTTCGGGATGTCGTCCGGAGCGATGCGCCAGTACCGACTGACGATGGGTTGCCGCAGCGGAACCGACGCCCACAGATCCGGCATCGAGCTCAGGTACTCGAGCCCGGTGTGCGCCACGAATACGACATCGGCCTGCGGTGCGCTATCTATCGCCGCCAACGCACCGCCGGGCCGGGGCGCGAGGAGGTGGCTCATCGCCTCGGCCCGGTCGGCGTAGTCGGCACGTCCCGAGTCTCGGAGCTTGACGATCGCGCTCTCTCGGCGTCGCAGGCTGAAGTTCCCACCCTCAGGGAACAGGACGACGGCATCTTGCTCTCCGAGCCCCTTCGCCAGGTCGGCGATGCGCTCGATGAACCTCGAGGCGTTCCGGTCGGCCGGACGGATGAAGCACGCCTGCAACCGGTTCCCGATGATGTCGATGGTCGGCGACCACTGCAGCGTGTCCTTCATGACGATCCGCGGGCGACGCTTATATCCACTCATGAGGGTTCGCGCGATGAGCAACGAGTCGCCGGGGCCGGCGTGACGGGGAAAGACCAGGACGGCGCCGGCGCGGGGAGCCGGGACGTCCTCGAGGACGATCTTCAGCCCGATGAGCTTGGTCGCCGCACCGATCAACCGCTCGAGCCACCAAGCGATGAACCGATGATGCGCGCCCTGGAACCGGTCGCCGTCCAGTCCCGCGCCGAGGCCACTCGCCACCCACAGGACGAAGCCGACGACCATCCCGACGATCTCGCAAGCCAGGAAGACGACCAGGATCAGCAGGAGCCGCGTCGTCCGGAACCTCCCCGGGAGGAACACGTCGGCGACGGCGGAGATGAAGAGGACGACCGGCGAGAGCGCCAATCCGACCAACGCGATGCCGAACGCCAATGGATCGACGATCAGCCGCCTCACCAACCGCGGAGGTACGTGCCCCACGCCTGCGCCTCCTGAAGACACTCCCCGCAGGAATCTTACGTGGCGCGCACCCCGGCCTGGTCGAGGTAGAGGTCGGTGGCCGCCTGTGCGCCGGCGACCCGCTTCGCGACATCGGAGAAGTCGCGATAACGCAGCTGAGACAGATCGCTGAAACGCGGCGGGTACTCCTCCCCCGTCGGCGGGACGTGGGCCACTACGCCCACGGGCAGGTTCGCCATGTCACGCGTGAACCGGTGCCGGCGCGCGATCTCGAACGCGACCATGGCGACCTCGAAGAGGTTCCGCGGCGCCTCGAGCTTGCGATCGACGCGACCCACGTGCAGGACGTAGACGACGTCGGCCCCGAGCTGGACGGCGCGCTCGATGGGGATGCTGTTGACGATGCCGCCGTCCACGAAGTGCTCGCCGCCGATCTCCACCGGCGGCAGGATCCCGGGGACGGCCGCAGAGGCGAGGATGGCGTCCACGAGCGAGCCTTTCGAGAACCAGTGCTCGGCCGCGCGTTCGATGCTGGCGGCGACGCATTCGAACGGCACCTCGAGGTCCTCGAAGCTCCGCACCGGGAGCATGCGCTCGATCAGATCGCGCAACGGCTCGATGGGCTGCACGTGTGTCCGGCTCCGGGCCAGTCGCGCCGCGCCGGCGAACAGCGACGATGCGAAGACGGGCTCCCGATCGAGGTTGAGCCAGACAGATTCGAGATTGTCGACCGTGTCGAGTGTCGGCCGGGCCGCCACGGCCGCTCCGTTCATCGCACCGACAGACGTGCCGACGACGACGTCGGGGACCACGCCTCGTCCCAGCAACGAACGCAGCATCCCGACCTGGTAGGCGCCGAGGTGGCCGCCTCCGCCCAGCACGAAGGCTATCCGGGCCACATCCGTCCTATTCCTCGGCCCCCGTGATGAGCTCGACGTTGTGGGCCTCCAGGACCCCGCCGAGCAAGATCTCGTCGACCATCGCGGCGTCGCCGCCGATCGACAACACGTATTGCCGCGCGAGCCGCCGCGGATACCAGACGGAAAAGGCGACCAGGCCGGCGAAGACCGGCCAGCCCGTCAGCATCTGACCGACCACGACCTGGTCGAGTGTCCCGTCGACGATCAGATACCCGCGGCCACCAGCGCGGGCAAGGTTCACGATCCCCCACACCAAGGTGAGGATGCCGAAGGACCGCTTATAGGCCGACGTGTCCTTGTACGTCTGGGGGATGTTGACCACCCATGAAGCCAGCACCCCGATGAGCGGACGCCCCACAGCAAGCGAGCCCAGCATCGCCACACCCCAGACCGCGTCGCCGATGACGGCACGGATGAAGAAGAGCTTCGGGTCACTGGTGATGAGGGCGAGGGCGGCACTCACGGCCACGCCGGCGAGCCCGATCCACGACCAACGCATCGAGCCGGTGACGCGGCGCTCGAAGGGAAACACGATCATCGTGAGGACGCATCCGACCGCCACGGCCCACACCACGCCACCCAGCTTCTGGCCCAGATAGAAGCCGAGCAGCGGTACGAAGCCGAAGGCAGCGCCCTTGAGCGAACGGAACAGTACCGCCGACAACCCCTCCGGCCTGTTCGCCAAGCGCTAGGACAACTTGCCGTCGCCGGAACGCATGAGGGAGAAGGCCGGTGTCCCCTCGATCTCGTGACCGGCGAGGAGCATCGCCACACCGACGCCGATCAGGAACAACCCACGGAACCGCTTGTGGCGCAGGAACCGGACGACGCCCTTCAGGATCGCGTAGTACCCGATACCGTGCAGGGCCAGGTTCGCCGGATCCTTGTGATTCTCCCGGAACGTCTGGACGGCCTGCTCGACGCGCTCCTCGACCTCCGCAGGAACCTTACCTCTCAGCTCACTCACCATCTGAACCTCCTTTACGGACCTTCAACGTTGGTCGTAGGCGGACCGTTCCCGGCCCGGACAACCACGACGTTGCTCTCGACGTCGCCGGGGTTGCTCTCTCGGTGAACGATACCCGGAGGGATGAAACAGAAATCACCCGGGCCGAGGTCGACCGTCCCTTGACCTGCGGATCCCGAGTCGATACGCATCGCCCCGGCGAGGACGTAGATCACCGATTGGTGGTCTCCGTGGTGGTGCCATCCGGATACCGAACCGGTCGCGGTCCTCACGAATCCCGACCAGAAGCCTTCACCGGCCGCGGCCTCCTCCCTGACCATGCCCGGCGTCGGGTCGCCCTGTTCGCGGTCGGCGGGCGTTATCCGCCGGACGGGTGAGCCGTCCGATGGACCTTCTGCGCCGATGGTCGTCGCGCCGCTGCCGACGCGGAAGGCGATGGTCTCCGTCGCCTCCTCGCCGGGGTTGGATTCGCGATGAACGACACCCGGAGGAATGAAGAGAAAGTCCCCGGGCGCACCCTCGACGACGTCGCTTCCGACCGCGCCGAACTCGAGCCGCTTCAGGCCCGCCGTGACGTAGGCGACGGTTGCGTATGCGCCGTGATGGTGCCACGGCGTCACCTCGCTCCCGCGCGCGCGGACGACGCCGCACCACATGCGGTCGGTGGACACGGCGAACTCACGCGTCTGGCCCGAGATCGGGTCGTCCGCTACACGATCGGCCGACGCGATGCGCCGGACGCCGTCACTCACGGCCCGGGTGCGTCGGCGGCACGGGACCGCTTGCCGACCCGGACGGCGCGGTTGATCGCGTTGAGGAACGCACGAGCCGAAGCCTCGACGACGTCGGTCGAGACGCCGCGACCGGTGAAACGGTCGTCGTCGATCTCGATCTGCACAGTCACGTCGCCCAACGCCTCGGTCCCTCCGGTCACCGCCCCGACGGCGAAGCTCAGGAGTTTCGCCTCGACGCCCGTGGCGCGGACTATCGCCCCGCACGCGGCGTCGATCATGCCGTCGCCGGACGCCGACTCCTGAACGGTTTCACCCTCGGGCGTCTTGACGCGCACCGTCGCGCGCGGTTCCACCGTCGTGCCACCGACCAACGTCAGGTCGGCGAGCTCCCACGTGTCGCCCTCCGACCGGATCTCGTCGGCCACGATGGCCTCGATGTCCTTGTCGCTGATCTGGATCTTGCGGTCGGCGAGCTCCTTGAAGCGCTCGAACGCGCTCTGCATCTCTTCCTTCGAGAGCTCGTACCCCATCTTGTCGAGCTCGGAGGAGAACGCGTGGCGGCCGGAGTGTTTGCCGAGGACGATCTTCCCGCCTTCGTAGCCGATCTCCTCGGCGTCCATGATCTCGTACGTCATCCGGTCCTGGAGCACGCCGTGCTGGTGGATCCCCGACTCGTGCGCGAACGCGTTCGCTCCGACGACGGCCTTGTTCGGCTGCACCGCGTAGCCGGTGAGCATCGAGACCATGCGCGACGTCCGTGCGATCTCGCGGGTGTTGACCCCGACGTCCACCCAGATGAGGTCGCGGCGGGTCTTGAGCGCCATGACGACCTCTTCGAGCGAGCAGTTGCCCGCGCGCTCGCCGATGCCGTTCACCGCCACCTCCACCTGGCGCGCGCCGACGCGCACGGCCGTGAGCGAGTTCGCCACGGCCAGGCCCAGGTCGTTGTGGCAGTGCACAGAGAGGATGACGTCGTTCAGCGCCGGCACCTTCTCGTAGACGTAGCTGAGCACTTCCTCGAACTCGTGCGGGAGCGTGTACCCCACCGTGTCGGGGATGTTGATAGTCGTCGCGCCCGCCTCGACGGCGGCACGCACGACCTCGCACAGGAAGTCGGCGTCGGTTCTCGTTGCGTCCTGCGGCGAGAACTCGACGTTGGGCGTGTAGCCCTTCGCGCGCTTCACCCCGGCCACGGCCTGGGCGACGATCTCCTCCTCGGTCGCCTCGAGCATGTACTTGCGGTGGATGTCCGAGGTCGAGAGGAAAACGTGGATGCGCGGGTCGCGCGCGTTCTGGATGGCCTCCCACGCCCGGTCGATGTCGGTGTCGGTCGCTCTCGCCAGGGCGGCGATCTGCGGCCCCTTCACCGACTCGGCGATCTGGCGGACGGCTTCGAAGTCGCCTATCGAGGTGATAGGGAAGCCGGCCTCGATGATGTCGACTTCCAGCCGCGCCAGCTGCTCGGCGATCTCGAGCTTCTCCTTGGCATTGAGCGCGATGCCCGGAGCCTGCTCGCCGTCGCGCAGGGTGGTGTCGAAGATGAAGACCTTGTCCAACGGAAACCTCCTTTTGTCCTTACTGGTTAAGGGATCTGGGTATGCCCCCGTCCGGGCGTTACGCCCGGCGGGGGCCGGTAAGGACGAGAAGCTTCCTGGAGCTCATGTGGTCTCAGCTTACGAAACGAGCGCGAGGCGTGCCGGGACACCCCTGCGCAGCGGCTACTCGCCGTCGAGCGAGACGAAGCGGCCGGACGTGATGTCGGCAGCTCGGATCATCTCTTGCAGGACGGTGGCCGGGATCGCCAAGTCCACGGCTAGGGCCATGATGGCTTCCTCCCCGGGGCCGCTGCGTCCCACCTGCATGAACGCGATGTTTATGTCGTTGTCGGCCAGGATCCCCGAGAGTCTGTGGACCACACCCGGGCGGTCGGAGTAACGGAAGAACGCCATATACGGCGTCAGGGACACCTCGATGGTGACGTCGTCGATCTCGACCAGCCGCGGCTCGTTTCGCCCGCCGGCGAGCGTACCCGCCACCGTCACGACCCGGTCTTCGCGTGCCGTCGTCAGACGGACGAGGTTGGTGTAGTCCCCCGTCTCCGTTGTCTTCTTCTCCGTGTACTCGATCCCGCGCTCGGAAGCGAGCACAGGAGCGTTGATGTACGTCACGGGCTCGTGCACGCCGGCTTGGAGGAAGCCGCGCAGCGCCGAAAGCGTGACGACACGCGTGTCCTCATCGGCGATCTGCCCCTGGTAGGACACATCGAGCGTGCTGACGCCTTCGCCGGCAAGTGCGGCGACGAGGCGCCCGAGCTTGCGCGCGAGATCGAGGAACGGGCGAAGGAAGTCGGGGAGCTCGGCCCCCGCTTCGAGGTTCACGGCGTTGGGGACGAAGTCCCCGCGCAGCGCCAGGAGCACCTGTTCGGCCGCGATGACGCCGGCTTTGTCCTGAGCCTCGCTCGTCTGTCCGGCGATGTGCGGCGTGACGACGACGTTGTCCAGGTCGAGTAGCGGCGAGGACGTGATCGGTTCCTCCTCGAACACATCGAGTCCCGCGCCGCCTACGTGCCCAGCCTTGATCGCGCGCGCCAGCGCCTCTTCGTCGATCACGCCGCCGCGAGAGACGTTGACGATGATGACGCCGGGCTTGGCCTTCTCGAGCTCGGCGTCGCCGATCATGTGCGTAGTCTCCGGCGTCTTCACGACATGCAGCGTGATGACGTCGGCGCGCTCCAGCAGCTCGTCGAGCTCGACGAGCTCGATCCCCATCCGCTGCGCGCGTTGCGGAGCGATGTAAGGATCGCGAGCGATCACGTTCATACCGAGCGCAGAGCAGCGCTGGGCGACGAGGGCGCCGACCCGGCCCAGCCCGACGATGCCGAGCGTCTTCCCGTTGAGCTCGCGGCCTTGGTAGCCCTTCTTCTCCCACCGTCCGGCGGCGAGGGACGCGTGCATGTGCGGGATCTTACGGGCGACGGACAGGATCAGCCCGACCGCGTGCTCGGCGGTCGAGGTGATGTTGCCCTGCGGCGTGTTGACGACGACTATCCCGCGCCGCGTGGCGGCGTCGACGTCGACGTTGTCGACGCCGATGCCGGCGCGTCCGACGACCTTCAGCCGGTCACCCGCGTCGATTACGTCGCGGGTGACCTTCGTGGCCGACCGGACGATCAGCCCATCGAATCCGCCGATGGTCGCGATGAGCTCCTCGGGCGACAGGCCCGTCCGCTCCTCGACGACGATCCCGGCATCGCGCAGCAGAGCGAGGCCGGCGTCGGCTATCGACTCGGTGACGAGAACGCGCGGGCCGTCGCCTTTCGCATTCATCGGGCCGGGGGCGCTGCGCCCCCCGGACCCCCCGCGCTTCGGATGACCTTCGTTCATCCGACACCAGCCTCGCGGAAGACCACGGCAGCCGCACCCGTCGCCGCGCCTTCCTTGATCGGGTAGCCCAAGGCCGCCAGCGTCGACTCCAGAGCAGCGAGGCACATGAGGATGTCGCGCGGAGAGTAGTAGCCACAGTGGCCGATCCGGAAGATCTTGCCCTTGAGCTTTCCTTGACCGGGAGCCACGACGATCCCGTGCCGCTCACGCAGGTGCTGGGCGATCTGGGCGCCGTCCAGGCCCTCGGGGGCCACGACCGCGGTCAGGATGCACGCGCGATCGGCCTCGACGGTTTGCACGTCGAGGCCGAGCGCCTTGACGCCGGAGCGGCACGCCTTGCCC
>JBOGXL010000012.1:0-2064 GCA_050694575.1 Actinomycetota bacterium
ACCTCGAGCGGCTGGACACCGCCCTGCACGACGTCGCCCAGGCAGACCCACGAGTCGACCGGGCTGTGTGCGACGTCGGCGAGCACGGCATCGAGAGCGACGTTGTTGCCGTGGATGTCCGAGATGACGCCGATCCGCATATCCAAGACGATAGGCCGCGGCCGACAGAGCCCTGTACTGTCACTGCCGCATGCGATCATCTGTTCGTGTCTGCTCAGTTCACCACCGATCAGCTCGTCACGGCCCTCGACCAGCTCCACGGCGTAGGCAACGCCGCGAAGCTCGAGTTCCTCCGTCTGCTCGACCACCTCGACGAGTCCGAAGGGTGGCGCGAGGACGGCGCGGCGTCGCTCGTTGGCTGGGTGTCCTACCGCTACGCCATGACCTGGCATGCCGCGACCGAGCACGTCGCGACGATGCGCGCGCTGCGTGACCTGCCGGCCATCGCGTCGGCATTCGGAACAGGCACGATCTGCTGGGAATCGCTCGTAGAGCTCTGCACCTTCGTGAGTCCGGAGAAGGACGACGAGTGGGCCGACCGAGCCTCGCGCATCAGCGCGGCCGAGGTGAAGGCCCACGCGCGAACGGCACGCAGGATCACCCGAGAGCACGCCGCCCGCACGCAGAACAGACGGTACGTCTGGGCATCGTGGGACCCGCGCGGTGAGTTCCTGAGGCTCCACGGGCTCATCCCCGGAGCCGACGGAGCCCTGCTGAAGAAGGCGCTCGATCGCCTCGCCGATCAGCTCGGCCCCGGAAGCGACGGCGCCTTCGCTCCCTACGGGCAGCGGATGGCCGACGCATTGGTCGAGCTGGCGGCGACACGCATCGCCGAGGACTCCGATCCCGACCGCGCGAACGTCGTCGTCCACATCGATGCCCGTGAGCTCGCGAGCTTGGACGGCACCGGTCGCGTAGAGAACACCGTTGTGTCTTCAGAGATCGTCCGTCGGCTCACGTGCGACGCGCGCATCGAGGTCGTCGCTCGCGATGGCGGCGTCGCCATCGGCATCGGGCGGACCTCCCGAACGGTGCCGAGCAGGATCAGGCGGCACCTCAACGAACGGGACGGCGGCTGCGTCGTCTGCGGGCGCCGAGCCGGCTGCCACGCGCACCACGTGAAGCACTGGGCTCACGGGGGCCGAACCGACCTGGAAAACCTCGTCCTGCTATGTCGCAGGTGCCACCGATCGGTCCACGAGTCGGGTTTCGGCTTGGCCCGAGACCGCTTCGGCCGGGTACGGCTCATCCGGCCGGACCGGCGGCCGGTGTCGAACCGGCCGGCCCGCCTTCGTCCCGACATCCGTGAGAGGATGCTGGGCCCCGTGAGAGCCCCGGCCCCGGCCCTGCGCTGCTGAGGCTACGACCGCCCTAGACCGTGCGGTCGCTGCCGAGCACGCTCACGGCAACGCCGCCGAGCAGCTCGACTCGCCTGGCAGTCAGCCGCTGTGTAGCGGAGCGATCAGGTAGTCCGGCTGAACGCCGGCCACATCGACTCCCCCGAGCTCAGCGCGCAAGCGTTCCACGAGCTCGACACCGAAGCGTGCCGTCCAATCTGCGTGGACGGCCTCCAGCCGCCGCGGGTGATGGGTCAGCACCAGCTCGCCGCGGTCGGCGAGCGCGACGAGCTTGTTGCGCTTGTTTGCGGGATCGGGTCTCACGTCGACGATCAGGTGACGCTCCAGCAACGACTTCCCGTTCCCGGTGATGCCGTGGCCCTCGGGAAGATCGGCAAGCGGCCCAGGGTCGGAGCCCACGTGGCAGAGGACGGTCAGCGTGTTGGGCAGCGGCCAGGGGAAGCGGTCCTCGTAGTCGATCGTGAAGGCCATGAGCGCTTGGGAGAGGAGCGCCGTGACCGGAAGCGAGGAGACGGTGTCGTCGCCGGCGCGTCCGACGGGCTTCCAGTCTTTGCCGTGGGCCGGGACGCCTTCGGTCCCCTTGACGTTCTGCGCAAAAGGACCGCCGACGGCGCTGGGATCGGCGGTGCCGTAGCTCGCCGGGTAGTGCGGGAGCTCGAACTCGAGGCTCCCGACGAGCTCTGGGACAGGAGAACGGGCACTGGGA
>JBOGXL010000013.1:0-1566 GCA_050694575.1 Actinomycetota bacterium
GCGAGAGGTCGCCTACTTCAACGCCCCACAGCACGACAACCTGTCCGCCGCGGCCATGTCGGCTCCGGCCTTCGCTCCGGAGAGGAAGGAGATCTGGTACTCGGACGGCAGCTTCGGGTTCCACGCCGTCAAGGTGACCAACGGGGCCTGGCCGACGCGCTAACTAAACGCCGCGTCATACGGCTCTTCCGACGACCCACCCCACGTACACGGCCAACAGACCAGCGAACACGCTCGCGAGCATGTAGCCCAAAGCCGTGCTCGCGGCTCCGTCCTGGAGCAGACGGAACGTCTCGAGCGAGAAGGTCGAGAACGTCGTGTACGCGCCGAGGAATCCGACCGTCAACGCCGTTCGCAGCGCGGCGTCCGGTACCAGGCGGTCACTGAACACCGCCGCGAGGAAACCCAGAACCAGACTGCCGGACACGTTCACGAACAAGGTAGCCCACGGGAACGAGCCCGCCGCCGATCGACCGATGAGGACGGTCATCCCGTAACGGGCCAGCGCTCCCGCCGCGCCGGCGACGACTATGCCGGCGATGGTCATGAGCCGAGGCGCCCCAGTGTCGCCTCGGCCTCCTTGACGATCCGCTCGATCACCTCGCCGACCGTCGGGAGGTCGTCGATGAGGCCGACGACCTGCCCCGACGCCATGACACCGAAGTCGAGCTTCCCCTCCACCATCGCGGCCCGCAGCAGCATAGGCGTGTTCGCCGCCATGAGCATCTGTCCGTAGCCCAGCCCGTAGGTCTTGCGCATGGCCATGCCCTCTCGCAGCATGTCCGTCCATCTCGCCTTCGCATAGCGCTTGAACGCCCAGGCGTTGCGCAGCGCGCGGACGAGCGTCCGCAGCCGGCCGGCCGCCTCGAGCTCCTCGACCAACGCGGTCCGAAGCACACGGTGCGGGAACCCGTCGACCTTCGTCGTGACGAGTGTGTCACCGACGGTGCGAGCGAGATAGAGCTCCTTCACGGCATCAGGAACCGTGCTCTCCTTCGTGAGCAGGAACCGGGTGCCCATGGCAATGCCTTCAGCGCCGTACGCGAGCGCGGCCACGAGACCCCGGCCGTCGAAGAACCCGCCGGCGGCGATCACCGGCACGTCAACGGCATCGACGACCTGCGGGAGCAACAATGTGGTCGGGACGGCGCCCGTGTGCCCGCCGCCCTCGCCACCTTGGACGAGAACGGCATCCACGCCCATCTCGACGACCTTCTCGGCGTGACGCTTCGCGCCAACCGACGGGATGACCAGGACGGCGCCGTCACGGAGACGGGCCACGAGGTCGGCGCGCGGCGCCATCGCGAACGACGCCACCTTCACCTGTTCGGCGATGAGCAGCTCGACCCGTTGATCTATGTCGGGTGAATCGGTGCGCAGGTTCACACCGAAGGGCTGCTGCGTGCGCGTCTTCATCTCGGCAACGGCGCCGGTGAGCTCGTCGAGGTTCATCGTTGCCGAGGCCAGGATCCCCAGACCGCCGGCGTTGGACGTCGCGGCGGCCAGCCTCGGCCCGGCCACCCACCCCATCCCGGTCTGCACTATCGGGTACGTCACGCCGAGCAG
>JBOGXL010000014.1:0-13787 GCA_050694575.1 Actinomycetota bacterium
GGGCTTGCTCGGCGATCGCCGCATCGACCTCCACCCGCGGAAGGTGGGCAAGGACCTTGTCGGCGGGAATCAGCTCGACCTTGCCGATATCGCCGAGCGCCACCGCTTCGACGACCGACAGGTGGCCAATCGCGATGCGCCGCAGATGGACGACGTGCGCGCCACATCCGAGCTTGTCGCCCACGTCGGCGATGAGGCTGCGCACATACGTCCCCGACGAGCAGACGATACGTGCGTCGAATGCGTCCGCCGACGAGCGCGGAACATCGAAGGAGTACACGGTGACGCGACGAGGCGCGAGCTCGACGTCCTCACCCCGTCGCGCCTTCCGATACGCCCGCTCTCCGCCGATCTTCACGGCCGAAACGACGGGAGGCACCTGCTCGATCTCTCCGACGAAGCCGGATGCAGCCTCGCGGAGGGCCCGCACCGTAACGTCGACGTCGCTCCGAGACACCTCCTCTCCGGACGCGTCGAGGGTCGTTGTTCGGATCCCGAGCTGCGCCGTCGCCTCGTAGGTCTTCGGGAGCTCCTGTACGTAGGAGAGCAGTCGCGTCGACGGCCCGACCGCGACGACCAACAGACCCGAGGCAGGGGGATCCAATGTTCCGGCATGGCCGACGCGACGGACACCGAAGACCTTCCGCACGGCATCGACGACGTCGTGCGACGTCGGGCCCGGCGGCTTGTCGACGAGGACGAACCCGGTCACGCGCCGGCGAGCGCCTGCCGGACCGTCTCGACGGCTTCGTCGAAGGACGTGGCGAGCTCGAAGCCGGCGGCCAGGCGGTGTCCGCCGCCGCCGAGCTGCTGGGCGATGGCGCCGACGTCTGTCGCTCCCTTGGACCGGAACGAGCCCTTCCACCGTCCGTCCTCGAGCTCCTTGTAGAGGACGGCGACATCGGCGTCGCGGATGGAGCGCAGCGTGTTGATGAGCTCGTCGGTGTCGTCCATCGTGATGCCGAGCTCCTTGAGATCGGCCTGCGTGATGTAGGACAGTACGAAGGGCGGGTCCCCGTGCAGCTGCGCGCGGTCGAGCATGCGGCCGAGGATCTTCAGGTACGTGAAGGGGAAGGACTCGTACAGCCGCTGCGAGATCTCATCGACCTTCACGCCTCGCTGGATGAGGAAGCCGGCCGTCGCGTGCGTCCTCGGCGACACGCTCGCATAGGCGAATTGCCCGGTGTCCGTGGCCAACCCGGTGTACAAGCACGTGGCGATCTCGGGCGTGATCTCGGCTCCCAAGCGAGCGAGCAGCTGGACGATGATCTCGGCCGAGGATGCGGCTAGATCGTCGACGACGTTCACGGCGCCGAACTTCGTGTTCGACACGTGATGGTCGATGTTCACCAACGTCGCCGACTTCTCGAAGCGTTCACGCAGACGCCCGAGACGATCCGCGGCCGCGCAGTCGACGGCTACGGCGACGTCGGCCGGGCGGAAGGCGGATGCGGGTACGAGGAGCTCACCGCCGGGCAGGAAGTCGTACTGCGACGGAAGCTCGATCGGATCGTCGTCCCAGCCGACCTGGAGGGCGACGCCCCGCTCCTTCAGTGCGAGCCCGAGGGCCAGGACCGAGCCGAGCGCGTCGCCGTCGGGGGACAGATGACAGGCCACAGCGATGGACGAGGCGCCGTCCAGGAGCGCTACCGTCCGCTGGAGTCCTTGCTCGATCTCGGCCCCCACGGGCGGCAGGTATGCCCCCGGGCTCGCCGCCTCCGTCCTGTGGATGTCGGCCAAGATCGTGTCGACGCGCTGACCCTGCACGGGGGCGTCGTCGAGATGGAACTCGAGGTCGGGAAGCGTCTTCAGCCGCACGCGGCGCCCGGCTTCGCTGCGCAGGAACGGCGTGGCACTCTCGAGCCCGGCCTGGGTGTTGGCGTGGTCTTCCTCGTCGCCCAGGACCGTGTAGTAGACGTGCGCCTTCTTCAGGTCCGGCGTCACCCGCACCGCCGTGATCGTGACGAAGCCGATGCGCGGATCCTTCACGTGCCGCTGGATCAGCTCGCCGAGCGCCTCTCGCATCGACTCGCCTACTCGTTGTGTCCGTCTCGTCGCCATGCGCTCTCAGTCCTCCCAGGGCCAGACATCGACCGCGAAATCGAGCATCTCGACGCGGGCGTCGCGCGCGACGAACCGTTCGATCTCATGCAGCATCTTCTTGGCGTGGAACGCCGACTCCGAGATGCACGTCACGCCGAGCGCCGCCCGCTGCCACAGGTCCTGGTGCTCGACCTCGGCAACGGCGACGTTGAACTTCGAGCGCAATCCACCGGTCAACGCTTTCACCACGTGTCGTTTGGACTTCAACGAGCCGCTCGCCGGGATACGAAGGTCGAGACGGCCTACTCCGATGAACATTCCCTCACTTGGCCGCCGACGTTGTCAGGACGTGGGCTGGACCTGGACCATCTCGAACGCTTCGATGATGTCCCCCACCTTGATGTCGCTGTAGTTCTCGAGCGTGATGCCGCACTCGAAACCCTGGGCGACCTCGCGCACGTCGTCCTTGAATCTCCGGAGCGTGTCGATCTTGCCTTCGTAGACCACGGTTCCGTCCCGGAGCAGGCGCGCGGTGGCGTTGCGTGGGATCTCTCCGCTGGTGACGTAGGAGCCCGCCGCCTGCGTGCGCGGCACACGGAATACCTCCCGCACCTCGGCCTGACCAAGCACCCTCTCGCGGAAGACCGGGGCGAGCATCCCCTTCAACGCGTTCTGGATGTCCTCGATTAGCTCGTAGATGACGCGGTAGGTCCGGATCTCGACGCCGTCGCGATCCGCCGCCTCGCGGGCGCGCGCGTCCGGCCGGACGTTGAAGCCGACGATCACTGCGTCCGAAGCCTTGGCGAGGTCGACGTCGCTCGAGATGATGGCGCCGACGGCGCTGCGGATCACGCTGACGCGGATCTCGCCGGCCTGCAGCTTGCCGAGCTCGGAGGTGACGGCCTCGAGCGACCCGCGCACATCGGCCTTCACGAGCAGCTTGAGCTCTTCGGCCTGTGCCAGCAGCTGATCCAGGGTGAGGGTCGGCCGCGACGTGACGAGATCGGCCTGTCGTCGGGCAGCATCCCTTTCTTGAGCGATGTTGCGGGCGCGTCGCTCGTCGCCGACGACGCGGACCTCGTCGCCGCCTTCGGGAACCGAGTTCCATCCGAGGACGAGCGCGGGACGCGCGGGGTCGGCCTCCTCGACGGCGTCACCCCATTCGTCCAGCATCGCGCGAACCTTGCCCCACGCCGTCCCGGCGACCAACGCATCGCCGGCGCGGAGCACCCCTTGCTGCACGAGCACGGTGGCGACGGGCCCCCGTCCGCGGTCGAGATGGGCTTCTAGGATCACCCCGCGGGCGGGTCCTGAGGCCGCTGCCTTGAGATCGAGCTCCTCGGCGACGAGGACGATGCCCGTCAGCAACTCGTCCAATCCGTCGCCCGTCTTCGCGGACATGTCGATGAACAGCGCGTCGCCTCCCCACTCCTGCGGCTGCAGACCGTGCTCCGAGAGCTCGGTGCGCACCCGCGTCGGGTCGGCCTCCGGTTTGTCCGTCTTGTTCACGGCAACGACGATCGGGACACCGGCCGCGCGGGCGTGATCTAGGGCCTCGAGGGTCTGGGGCATCACGCCGTCGTCGGCGGCAACGACGAGAACCGCGAGATCTGTAACCTGAGCGCCGCGCGCCCGCATCGCCGTGAAAGCCTCGTGACCCGGCGTGTCGATGAACGTCAAGCGTTCACCGTCCTTGGTGACCTGGTACGCACCGATGTGTTGCGTGATGCCGCCGTGCTCGGCGGCGGCCACGTCCGACTGGCGCACGCGGTCGAGCACGGTCGTCTTCCCGTGGTCGACGTGGCCCATCACCGTGACGACGGGCGGCCGGGGGCTAAGAGCGTCGGCGGCAACGGCCTCCGTCTCCACGGCGTCCTCGAGTCGCTCCTCCACGGCCGGGTCGACGATCTCGACCTCGATGCCGAGGTCGTCGGCTACGACGAGGATCTCCTCGTCGGTGAGCGACTGGGTGATCGATTTCATCGAGCCGTGGCTCATCAAGCTCTTGATCACCTCGGGAGCCCCGCGGTCGACGCGGCTCGCGAAGTCCTTCACGGTGATGCCGCGCTGGACGTGGATGCTCCCGGGTGGCGGAGGAACCTCGGGTGTTGCCGGGGGCTGCGGTTCCACAGGCTTGCGCTCGACGGCCGGCTTCGCCTTCGCGGCGGGCTTGGGCTCCGGTGTCTCCTCCGGCGGCGGCGCCGCCTCGGCCGGTGCGGCCGGAGCGGGCACAGCTCCCTTGAGCATGGCGGCGATGCTCTCGTCGATCGACGACGAGTGCGACTTCACCTCGACGCCCTTCGCCTTCAGGCGCTCGATGAGCTCCTTGGCGGGGACGCCGAGCTCCTTGGCGACCTCGTAGACCCGGACCTTAGCCACTGAACTCCCGTCTCAACTCTTCCAGCTCCTGGGGGCCGATCTGCGCGCGCAGCGCGCGCCCGAGCCGGCTTGCCTTCACGGCGCGGTCGAAGCAGCCCTTCCCTGAGCATACGTAGGCGCCGCGGCCCGGCGTCCGGCCGCTGCGGTCCCGGACGATCGAACCGTCCGGACGACGGACGATACGCACGAGCTCGGCTTTGGCCAGCGCGCGCCGGCAGCCGACGCACGTCCGCACTGAAGTCCGGACTATGAAGACGTCTCCTGCGGCTCCGGGGCGGGCTCGGCTTGGTCCGGCGAGGGCTCGGCCTGGTCCGGCGAGGGCCCGGCCTGGTCGGACCCGGCCTCTGCAGCCTTCTCGGCCTCGCCGTCGGCCTCGGCGGCAGTCTGGCCCTCCGAGCCTGTCCTCCGCCCCCGGCGCTCGGGCGTCGTGGGCTCGAACACTCCGGGGGCTCCGGCGCCTTCGGCGGGCTTCTGCTCTCCGGCCGCCCGCTGACTCTCGCTCTTGATGTCGATGCGCCAGCCCGTGAGCCGGGCGGCGAGGCGGGCGTTCTGGCCTTCCTTGCCGATGGCGAGCGACAGCTCGCGATCGGCGACGATGACGGTGGCCGTCTTCGTCTCCTCGTCGATGCTCACGCCGCGCACGCGCGCGGGCTGCAGGGCCTCGGACACGAAGCGCGAGGTTTCGTCCGTGTAGGCGACCACGTCGATCTTCTCTCCGCGCAACTCGTTGACCACGGCACGGACGCGCGAGCCCTTCGGACCTACACACGCGCCCACAGGGTCGATATTCGGGTCGTTCGAGGACACAGCGATCTTCGTCCGGTGGCCCGCTTCCCGGGCGATGGCCTTGATCTCCACCAGACCGTCGGCGATCTCCGGCACCTCCATCTCGAAGAGCTTGCGCACGAGCCCGGGATGTGAACGCGACACGACGATGGTCGGGCCTCGGCCCTCGCGAACCTCGCAGATGTACCCGCGCACGCGGTCGCCTATCTCGTAGCGCTCACGCGGTATCTGCTCGGAGTAGGGCATGATCGCCTCGGCTTTGCCGAGGTTGAGGATCACGAAGCGCGGGTCGTGTTGCTCGACGATCCCCGTGACGATCTCGGAGGTGCGGTCCTCGTATTCCTCGAACGCCATCTGGCGCTCGGCCTCACGGAGGCGCTGATGGATGACGTGCTTGGCCGTCTGCGCGGCGATACGCCCGAGCTCCGGCGGCGTCTGGACGAACTCCTCGGACTGAACCTCTTCCGTCTCTTCGTCGACCACCTGCTCGAAGACGCGGATCTCACCGGTCTCGCGGTCGATCTCGACGCGCGCGTGGGTCGCCGTCACACCGGGCGTCTTGGGGTAAGCGGCGGCGAGAGCGTCCTCGAGAGCCGAGAAGATCGTGTCGGCGGGCATGCCGCGATCGCGCTCGAGCGTGGCGAGCGCGTCGATGAGCTCGAGGTTGCGATCAGCCTTCTTCCGAGTCCTTGCCATCTAGAAACTCCCCGCGACCACGAGCTGCGCTTTGCCGATGTCGTCGAGGAAGACACGCACGGCGCCTTCCTCCGTTTCGATCTCCACGACCGTCTCCGTTGCTTCGGCGATCTTGCCTTCTACGACGCGACCGTCCCGCAGTGCGACCCGCGCGTCTCGACCAAGACATACAACGAACTGCTCGGATCCGTGGAGCCGTCTTTCGGCCCCCGGAGAAGTGACCTCGAGGACGTACCGCCCCTCACCGGGAACCGCATCGCCGTGGTCGAGCTCGCGCGAGAGGTCCTCGGCCAGCCCGGCCAACTCGTCGGATCTCACACCACCCACTCGGTCACACGAGATGCGAAGCGTCTCCCGTCCCGCTTCGCGCAGGAACGACACATCCCATAAGACGAGCCCGTGCACGGCGGCCAGCCGCTCGGCGACGGGCCGGACGGCTGCCGTCACTTCGCGTGCGCTGCGCCGGGGTCGCGAACGCTGCGGTCGGTTCGGGGCCGTGGACCCCGTGCGCTTCGAATGAGCCTCGCTCGTCCCCCTCGCCACGCTCATTCGACCCCCAAACAAAAAGTGGGCCGAGGGCCCACTGTCGCCAACGCATCGACTACGCGCCGCCTTGGCGCGACGAGCAACAAGGATAGCTCAGGTGCGAGCCCGCCGCAAACGTCCTGGGTGCATTCCCGCAGGTCAGAGTAGGGATTGCTAACCTTGCAGCGTGACGGCGGAAAGAGATCACGAGGTGGCGGCCAAGCTTTCGGCGGTCCCGCTGTTCGAGTCGCTTGACCCGGCCGAGCTCGTTGCGATCTCGGCCATCGTCATCCCCTTCGACGCCCCGGCCGGCCATGTTCTCGTTCAGCCGGGCCAGGTGGGGGCCGGGCTCTTTCTCATCGAGGAGGGCACCGTCACCCTGAGCGTCCACGACAGGGACCTCGAGCTCGGCCCCGGCGCGTTCTTCGGTGAGCTCGCTCTGCTGGACGACCGGGCGGTGCGAACGGCCCGGGTGAGAGCACGGACCCCCGTGAACGGCTTCTGCATCAACCGCGACGATTTCGCCGAGCTTATCGAGCGGGATCCCAGCATCGCCGTCTACATGCTCAAGGTCCTCGCCCACCGTCTCGTGGACGTCATCGAGACGCACTAAGCGGACCCGGCCGCCGCCGGGTCGGCCAGCACGAGGATCGCCCGGCCGATCAGTCGCGCGGCGGGGACCGACGCCTCACCGGCGAGCATCTTCGCCAGCGCATCGGCCTTCTCCTCTCCCTCGACGACCAGCACCAGCCTGCGGGCCGCCTCGAGGACGGGGAAGGTCAGCGTCATCCGTCGATACCCCCGGTACTCGTCGGTGACGGCCACGTAGCGGTCGTCGACGGCCAGAACGTGGTCGCCCGCGACGAGCGAGGCGATGTGTCCGTCTGCGCCCAGGCCGAGGTGGACGAGATCGACGGCCGGCGGCCTCCCGCACACCCGGACGAGCTCGTCTTCATACCTGCGTGCGGCCTCGTCGATGTCTTCGTCGGTCACAGACATCGGATACACGCGCGCACCGACGCGCAACTCGCCTTGGATGAGGACGAGATTGCGGTCGGGGTCGCCCTCCGGAGCGACGCGCTCGTCCACTTGGAAGACGTCCACCGATGACCAGAGCAGGTCCTCGGTCGCGAGGTGGCGGAAGGTCTCCGCCGGAGACCTTCCCCCACTCAGGGCGATCGAGCAGCGATCGCGAAGCGCCAGCGCTTCGCGCATCGCGCCGGCCATGACCTCGGCGGCGCGACGGTGGAGCTCGGCCGCCGGAACGATCTCTACGCGAGGTGCTGCCGCGTCACGCGGGCTGGTGCCAGTCCTCATCGATCAGCTCGTCCACTTCGGTCGGCCCCCACGAACCTTGCTCGTAGAAGCGCAGCGGTGGTGGCTGCTCCAGGACGGGCGTGACGATACGCCACGCCTCCTCTATCGCATCCGCGCGAGCGAAAAGCGTCGGATCGCCGTCTATAGCTTCCTCGAGGAGTCTCTCGTACGCCGTCTCCTCCTTGGACTCACGGTGTTCGTCGTAGTGGTAGTCGAGCTCGACGGGGGCACTCACGAGGCGATCCCCGGACTCCTTGATCTGCACCGACAACGACATCCCTTCGTCCGGCTTCAGCCGGAAGGCGAAGTGGTTCGGATGTGGAGGGGGCCCGCCCGGGTCGTGGAACAGCGGACGCGGCGGTCTGTGGAACTCCACCAGCGCTTGCGTGGACGAGCGCGACAGCCGCTTGCCCGTTCGGAGGTAGAACGGGACGCCCGACCAACGCCAGTTGTCGATGTGCGCGCGCAGGGCAACGAACGTCTCGACCTCGGAGTCCGCCGCCACGCCGTCCTCTTCGCGATAACCGAGGTATTGGCCGCGGACGACGTCGTTGGGATCAAACGATCGCATCGCCCGAAGGACCTTCGCCTTCTCGTCGCGGAGCGCCGTGCCGTCCGGAGCGGCCGGCGGCTCCATCGCGACGAGCGAGACCAGCTCGAGGAGATGGTTCTGGACGACGTCGCGCAGCGCCCCTACTTCTTCGTAGAAACGTCCCCGGCCCTCCGTGCCGATCTCCTCGGCGAGCGTGATCTGGACGCTCTGGATGTAATGCCGGTTCCACAACGGCTCGAGGATGAGATTGTCGAAGCGGAAGACGAGCAGATCGAGGACGGGCTCCTTGCCCATGAAGTGATCCATCCGGAAGACGTTCTGCTCTCCGAACTCGCGAACTACGCATTCGTTCAATGCGCGTGCCGACGCGAGGTCGCGGCCGAAGGGTTTCTCGACGATGATCCGTCCGTCCTCGTTGAGTCCGGCGTCGACGAGACCTTCGATCACGGCGACGAAGACGCTCGGCGGCACGGCGAGGTACGCGAGCGGACGGCGCGCGCCGTCGATCGCCTTGCTGAGCCTGCGGTACGTATCCGGGTCGGTGTACTCGCCCCGCACGAACCGCAGGGCCGACGCGAGCCTGTCGAAGGCCCGTGCATCGAGGCCGTGGGGACCGAACTTCTCTACCGACGCCCGTGCGTACCCGCGGAACCGTTCGTCGTCCCAGTCCGACCGCGCGACGCCTATCACTCGCGACGGCAGACGCCCGCGGCGAGCGATCTCGTGGAGCCCGGGAAAGAGATACCGCTTCGCAAGGTCGCCCGTCGCACCGAAGACGACGAGGGCCCCGCTTGGCTCCGTCACGACGACCGCACCTCATGGCCGCCGAAGGCCCGCCGGAGGGCGGCGACCACCTTCATCGCCGTCGACTCCTCCTGCCTGGAGGCGAAGCGTGCGTACAATGCCGAGGCTATCGCCGGCACCGGGACGCCGAGCCGCACCGCTTCTTGGACGGTCCACCGTCCTTCTCCTGAATCCTCGGCGTGCCCGCGCAGGCCGTCGAGGTTCGGATCGACGGCGAGCGTGCCGACGAGCAGCTCGAGGAGCCAGGAGCGCACGACGCTGCCGTACCGCCACGCGGCGAACGCGGCCGGGACGTCGATCTCGAGCTCGGACGCACGCAAAAGCTCGTAACCCTCGGCGTAGGACTGCATGAGGCCGTACTCGATCCCGTTGTGGACCATCTTCGTGAAGTGGCCCGCGCCGACCGGGCCGACGTGGGCGAATCCGCCTTCGGGGGCGAGCGCATCGAAGATCGGCTGCACCTGCTGCACGGCATCGTTCGTCCCACCCACCATCAGGCAGTACCCGTTGTCTCGTCCCCAGACGCCGCCGCTGACGCCGGCGTCGATGAATCCGATACGACGCGCCGCGAGCTCGGCACCGCGCCGGACGGAGTCGTTGTAGTTGGAGTTGCCACCGTCCACCACGAGATCACCGGGCTCGAGGAGACCGGCGAGCTCCGCGACCGCCTGCTCGGTGGGGTCACCGGACGGGATCATGGTCCAGACGAGGCGCGGAGGGCTCAACACACCGACGAGCTCGCTCAGCGAGCCGACGTCGCCGCTACTGCGCGAATAGCCGACGACCTCGTGTCCGGCGGCACGCAGGCGCGCAGCCATCATGCCGCCCATCCGCCCGAGCCCGACCAGGCCGATCTTCATCGACGCTCCCTTCTCGCCTCTTGAGGCGAGCCTACGCCCGGGCCGGACGACGCTTGGCGGCTCGCGCGCGTGCTCCCCCGCGGTGGCCCGACCGCCGGACGACGGTTTCGTCGGTGCCGAGGTAGGAGGCGATCACGCCCGGATGTGCCAGAACCTCGCTTGGGGAACCCCGAGCGATGATCGAACCGAGCTCGAGGGCGACGAGCTCGTCGCACAGCCCGCTGAGCAGAGACATGTCGTGCTCGATAACCACCATCGAGCACCCGGCTTGACGTTGCACCTTCCGTAACAGGGGGCCGAGCGCTTCCGCTTCGCGCTGGGCGATACCGGCCGACGGCTCGTCGAAGAGCACCACGGCCGGGTCCAGCGCCAAAAGACACGCAAGCTCGACGATCCGCCTCGTGCCCGTCGAGAGGTCGCCGGTGAGCTTGTCGCGCCACGGATCCAGGCCCAACAGGTCGATGAGCTCGTCGACGCGCTCGCTCGCGGCTCGCTCGGTCTCGGTCGACGCCGGGAGCCGGAACGCGGCGGCCACCGGGTCGCGATTGGCCAGGTGGCGCTCGAGCGCGACACCGACGGCTTCCCGAACGGTCAACGTCGGGTACAGACGGGCCTCCTGGAAGGAGCGGCCGAGCCCCATCATCGCTCGGCGGAAGGGCGCGTCCTCGGTCACGTCGCTTCCGTCGAGGCGGACGCGGCCGGCGTCCGGCCTGAGGAACCCCGTCAACAGGTCGAACAGCGTGGTCTTGCCCGCTCCGTTGTGTCCGATCAGCCCGACTATCGATCCCGGCTCGACGATGAGGTCGACGTCGTTGACGGCGACGATCCCGCCGAACGATTTCGTGAGCGCTTCACATTGCAAGCGCATGTCGTTGCCGTTGGTCGTTATGGGGGGGCGCCGCGTCCTTCGACCACCGGTCTTCGCCGCCACGTGCTCACCCAGGAACACGGCGCGCAGGATGTCGGGCCGGCCCAAGAGGCTCTTTGTCCGTCCGCGGAAGCGCACCTGACCCTTCTCGAGGAACACGGCTCGATCGGCCAGGAGCAGTGCCACGTTCACCGATTGCTCGACGAGGATCACCGTCGTACCGAGCCGGTGGATCTCCCGCACCGTGTCGACGAGACGCGACACGACGGTGGGCGCGAGACCGAGAGAGAGCTCGTCTATGGCGAGGACCTTCGGGCGCGTCGTGAAGGCCATAGCCAGGGAGAGCATCTGTTGCTCGCCGCCGGAGAGGTTGCCGGCCATCGTCGTCGCGCGATCGCGCAGGATCGGGAAGAGCGCCGTCACGCGTTCACGCGCCTCCTCGGCCCCCGTCCGGTCCTTGCGGATGAGCCAGGAGGCCAGCCTGAGGTTCTCGGCGACGGTGAGGGTCGGAAAGACACCGCGGCCGCCGGGCATCAGGGCGAACCCCTTCGCCGCGACGCGTTCGGCGGCCCAGCCCGTGATGTCCTCACCCTCCAACGACACCCGGCCACTCTTCGGAGGGAGCAGTCCGCACATCGCCTTGAGCAGGGTCGACTTCCCGGCTCCGTTGGTGCCGAGGAGCGCGAGGAGCTCGCCGTCCCCGACGCTCATGTCGACACCGAACAGGACGTCCAGCGACCCGTACGACGCATGCAGCGAATCGCTCCGGATGAGGCCGCCGTCGGACGCCGCGTCGACGGTCGGCGCCGCGAGCTCGCTCGGCTCGTCGACCACCTCGAGCTCGTCCACCAATGCGACGCCGCGCCGGCGCGCCACGGCCATGGCGAAACGGTCGCGGAGCCCCTCGAAGGCCTGGGCAAGCCCACCAGGCAGGACGAGCAAGATGAGCAGCAGGCCCGTCCCGGTGAGGAGCAGCTGCAACCGGGGCAGGGCATAGCCGAGGGATTGCACCAACGCGACGCCCGCCAGTGCACCACCAATCGACGAGATCCCACCGATAACCGTCATCGAGAAGGCCAACAAGCTGTCCGACGCGAGGTAGGTGCGCAGACCGATGCCGCGCAGGGACACGGCGTGGATCGAGCCCGCGACGGCAGCGAGGATGCCGGAAGCAACGAAAGCGAGCAGCTTGGCCCGGACGGTGTCCACGGCGCCGGCGGCCGCCATGCGCTCGTTGTCCCGCGCGGCTACTATCACCCGGCCCGCTCGCGCACGACGCAAGCCTCGGACGATCCAGACCGCGGAGACGAGCAGCCCGAGCGCGACGAAATACAACGGCCGTTCGCCGGAGAGCGCGAACCGCTTCCAGAGCAGCGGCCTGTCGAAGGCCGTCGGGATCAGCCAGTCGAAGTTGGTCGGGTTGATGATGAACAGGTCCATGGCCACGGCGAAGGCGAGCGTCGTCACAGCCAGGAACTGACCGGGGACGCGCAGCGCCGGAAGCCCGAGGAGCAATGCGACCAGGGCTCCCGCGACGGCGGACGCCCCGAGAGCCCAGAACAGATCGATGTTCCAGCGGGCGAGCAGGTTCGCGGTGACCACACCGCCCACGCCGAGGATCGCCACCTGCCCGAGACTCACGACACCTCCCCATCCCGTCAGCACCACCAGGGAGACGGCGATCAAGCCCAGCGCGAGGGCCACCGTCGCGCGATTGGTCTGCGACGGCGAAGCCACGAGTGGGAATCCGATCGCGACCGCGACGCCGAGACCAACGAGTGCCCACCGGGCGAAGCGGACCTCGGGAAGCGCAGCGAGCGCGGCACGAAGCGGCCGCCCGGCTCCCGTCGTGGACCACGAGGACTCCCCCGCTTCCTCGGCCTTGGACGGCGTCCGACGCCGGAGAAGGAGAGCGAAGACGATGACCCCGAGCAGGACGACGGTCGTCGCCGACTGGCGATCGACGTTCCATCGCACGAGCTGATCGAGCACGCCCAAGCCCACACCGGCGGCGAAGGCGCGGGGCAGCGACGACATCCCAGCGACGACCCCCGCCGCGAGCGCCGGAAGCAGGACGGCGGGCCCCGCGGCCACGTCGAGAGACAGCCCTTCCGAGGGCGCCTTCAAGACGACGGTCAGCGCAGCGAGCCCTCCGACCATCGTCCAGAGCAAAAGGGAGAGACGCTGCACGGGGATGCCCAACAACCGCGAGCGGTCGATGTTCTCCGCTATCGCACGCAAGGCTATGCCGCTGTCCGTGCGCAGGAGGAACCAGGACAGACAGCCGAGAACGACGGGCACAACGGCGAGCAGCAGCAGATCGTTGCCCGTGACGATCACCGGATCGATCGTGACGCTGATGCTCGACAGCGGCGTTTGGAAGGCTCCGACGAGCGGCGAGCCCGATGTCACGTCGGGGATGAACAGGGCCGCTCCGCCGAGGATCTGCGCCAGGCCGATCGTGGCAACCGTCAGCACCAACCGGGGAGCCGTGGCGAACCTTCTGATGACGAGCCTGTCGACCAGGGCGCCGACGACACTTCCCGTCAGCACGCCGACGGGAACCGCGACGGCCCACGGCCACCGCTGGCCCTGGAACAGCCCGACGGCCAGACCACCACCGACCCCGCCCATCGCGCCGTACGCGAAGTTCACGACACGGGCGGTTCGGTACGTGAGGACGAGCCCGACGGCGAGCAAGCCCGTGCCCGCACCCAGCATCGTTCCGAGAGCTATCACGCCGATAGGCACCCGGTCCGGGAACGCGACCGCGGCAACGAGAAGCAGGACGACCGGACCGGCGACCGCTGCTTGCGGTCTCGTCGATCCCAAGCTCGTCACGGGAAGACCGCCGGCTCTTCGCGTGGCCATTCGCCGACGCCGTACCGTTTGCCGTTCGACCTGTACGCTCCCGGCTCTCCGTTCTGCACCGAGATCGCATCTGGGTCCCACCAGA
>JBOGXL010000015.1:0-16935 GCA_050694575.1 Actinomycetota bacterium
CGCCGCCGCCTTCACCATCGAGTACTCACCCGACACGTTGTAGGCCGCCACCGGTACCGGCGACGCTTCGGCGACGCTGCGGATCACGTCCAGATAGGAGAGCGCCGGCTTCACCATCACGATGTCGGCGCCCTCTTCGACGTCGAGCGCAGCCTCGCGCAAGGCCTCGCGCACGTTCGCCGGATCCATCTGGTAGCCGGCCCTATCGCCTTCCTGCGGAGCACATTCGGCGGCCTCACGGAAGGGCCCGTAATGCGCCGATGCGTACTTGGCGGCGTACGCCATGATCGCCGTGTCGGCGTGGCCGGCGCCGTCGAGGGCCTCTCGGATGGCGGCCACCTGGCCGTCCATCATCCCGGACGGAGCGACGAGATCGGCGCCGGCCGCGGCCTGCGCGACGGCCGTCCGGGCATAGATCTCGAGGGTCTCGTCGTTCACCACGGTGCCGTCCCTAAACACCCCGCAATGTCCGTGGTCGGTGTACTCGCACAGGCAGAGGTCTCCGATGAGCACCACGTCGTCGGCGAGCTCGTCCCGGAGCGCGCGCAGGGCGCGCTGCGAGATGCCGTCGCCGTCGTAGGCCGCAGACCCGACGGCGTCCTTGTCGGACGGGATGCCGAATACAAGGAAGGCGCGGACGCCGCGCGAGCGGATCTCGCGTGCCTCCTTCGCCAGAGACTCGAGCGTGTGCTGGACGTGGCCGGGCATCGATGAGATCGGCTCGGGCGTGTCGATGCCCTCCTTCACGAAGAGCGGTGCGATCAGCTGGCGGGCGCTGAGGTCGGTCTCGCGAGCCAACGCCCGCAGCGCTTCGGTTCTGCGCAGCCGACGCGGACGCTGGATCGGGAAGGGCACGGGACTAGCGTCCCACAGCGGCGACGAGAGCGGCGACGAGGCCCTCCAAGGTCTGTTCCGCGGCCACGGCGTCGACGTGCACGCCGAGCTCCCCGGCGACGGCCGCCGTCCGCGGACCCATGCAGCAGACGACGCAGCCCGGCGGCGGCGGACCCCACAGGTCGACGAAGTTGCGCACCGTGCTCCCGGCGGTGAACAGGATCGCGTCGACTCCTTCGTCCAGCGCAATACGTCCCTCGGCGACCGACGAGCCGTCGACGACGGTCCGATAGGCCGGAGGCGAGACGCATTCCCAGCCGCGCTCGCGCAACGTCTCCGGCAGATCCGCCGGCGCCTCCACGGCGCGAGGCAGCAGCATCCTGCTCGTTGCGTCCGGGGAGCCGAGGGCTTCGGCGAGCGCGTCCGACGTGAACTGGGGCGGCATGAGATCGGCAACGAGGCCGCGGCCCCGCAAGGCGTCGGCGGTGGCGGGTCCGAGCGCGGCGATGCGCACGCCGCCCAAAGCGCGAGCGTCGCGTCCGCCTTCGGTCAGCCTGGTCCAAACGGCATCGACGGCATTGGCGCTCGTGAAGCCGACCCAGTGGTAGCCAGAAAGTGAAGCGAGCTCGTCGTCGAGCTGCGCGTACTCCTCGGCCGGCAACGGCTCGACCCTGATCGCCGGGAACTCGAGCGCCTCGGCCCCCGCTTCGCGCAGCAGGGCCGAGAGTCGTCCGGCTTGTGCACGCGTCCTGGTGACGAACACGCGCTTGGACGCAAGAGGCCGCCGTGCGAACCAGTCGAGCTGCTCGGCGAGCGGGACGGTCCCCCCGACGACGAGGATGGCGGGCGGGCGGATCTCGGCCCGCGCGACGGCGTCGGCGATCTTCTCGAGCGAGGCTCGGACCACGCGTTGCCGGGGCAACGTCCCGGACGACACGACGGCGGCCGGTGTGTCGGCGGGCTTTCCTTCGGCTTGCAGCTTGTCGCTGATGGTTGCGAGCCGCTCGATCCCCATGAGGAACACCGCCACCGGAGCCCGCGCGAGCGAAGCCCAGTGAAGCGAGGACTCGTCCTTCGTCGGATCTTCGTGGCCGGTGGCCAGGGCCACCCACGACGCGTGCTCTCGATGCGTCAGCGGGATCCCCGCATACGCCGGCGCGGCTACCGCCGACGTCACACCGGGCACTATCTCGAAGAGCACGCCGTGCGCGACGAGATGCTCGGCCTCCTCGCCGCCCCGGCCGAACACGAATGGATCACCGCCCTTGAGACGAACCACCACGCTTCCCCGCTCCGCCTCCTCGACGAGCAGCTCGTGGATGCGTGCTTGTCCCGACCCGCTCTCCCCGGGCCGCTTGCCGACGTCGACACATCGCGCGTTCGGCGCGAGCTTCAAAAGATCCGGATGGACGAGGCGGTCGTACAGCACGACGTCGGCCCGGCCGAGCACCTCGGCGCCCCGGCGGGTGATAAGACCCGGGTCACCGGGGCCGGCTCCGACCAGATAGACGATGCCGCCGCCCACTCAGTCGATCCAGGCCAGCCCGCAGCCGACGGCCTTCGTCCGGACGGGCTCGACGTAGGAGCCGGCGGCGTCGACGGCCCGGACGACGCCGTCTCCCGCGCCCACGTAGAGCCACTTCCCGGCGAGGTCCCACGTGAGGGTCGGGACACAATCTCCGACGCGAGCACGCAACGGCTTGAGCGCGGCCTTTCCGCCGCCGTCGGCGACGGCGACGGTGAGCTCACGCCCGTTGGACAGGACCACGGCGACCCTGTCCCCGGCCGTTTCGAACCCTGCCGCGACGGCCTCGAAGCCCTGGACGTCCAACGGGACGGAACGCCCGCCGTCGATCAGCACAACGTCGCCGTCGCGCGCGGCGAGCATCCGCCGGCCGTCGCTCGCCAGCACGGTGACGCCGTCCGGCACCGCCGCCCCGCCGTCGGAAGGATCGCGACCCGGGATGAGGCGTCCGGCACGCAACGCGACGGCGCCCGTCGGGGTCTGGAACAACCGCTCGGCCTTCCCCCAGGCCCGCGAGCGAAGCGGACCCGATCGAACCGACCACTCCACGACGCTGCCGTCCCGTTCGCGGACGAGGAGAACGTCGGGAGCCGCCCACGCCGCTTCGACACCATCCACCCAGCCGTGCGCCGAGCGACCGGCCGGAGCGAAAGCGACGAAGGACTCCCGGCCCTCGCTCAACACCATCGCGATGCTGCCGCTGTGGGCGACGAGCTTCGTGGAGGCGTCCTCGCCGACGTCCACGGGAGGTGAGAGCCGGGCGCGCGGCACGACGTCGCCCGAGTACACGTCCTGGAGCGCGATGGTGGCCAGCGGCTCGTTCGTCCAGAGGAGATACACGGCAGAACCCTCGACGTCGTACGGGGCGAGACCTTGCGCGGGCGGCAGAGCGCGCACCGACGGTCCCACCTGCTCCAGGGAGCCGATCCGGCCGACCAGGAAGCCGACGGCGAAGACGAGCGTGGCGACGGCGACGGCCACCACCCGCGACGACGGAGCCTTCGGGCCGGACAGCCGCTCGAGGGCTCGCCTGTCGCGGCGCGAGACCTTGATCATCGGGAAGTCGGGCTCGGCTTGGAGATCGTCGGGGACCCAGCCCTGGCCGCGATCGACGAGACGCGCGCTGCAGCGCGGGCACGCCGGGCCCTCCGGGAATACCTCATCGCAACGGGGGCACCAAGGCATACCTCAAAGCCTATGCCCCTAGCCGGGGGACTGCCTCAAGCGCGCCGCTCCTTTGGCGAGCACGGCACGAGCGAGGTCGGCCCCCAGGGCGCGAGGATCCGTGCCGCGCATCGAGTCGCGGATGGCCGCGCTCCCATCGGCGGCCGCGACGAGGACGTCGCACACGAGCTCGGCGCCCTCGTGCCTCGCCCACGCTCCGAGCGGCACCTCGCAACCACCCTCGACCAGCTGCATGAACGCTCGCTCCGTGTCGATGCACGCGCGCGTCGGGCCATCTTCGGCATCGCCGACCCACGACAGGTCCGATCCGAAACGGCTCTCCTCGGCTTCGATGGCCAACGCGCCCTGACCGGGCGGCGGTACGAAGTGGAGCGGGTCGAGTCGCTCGGTGATCGCGTCCTGACGTCCGAGCCGCACGATCCCGGCCGCCGCCAGAACGGCGGCATCGACCTCACCCGAGGCGACCTTCTCCAGGCGCGTATCGACGTTGCCGCGCAGGGGTGCGGTCCGAAGGTCGGGACGCACGATCCGGATGAGCGCCTCCCGCCGCGACGACGACGTGCCCACCACGGCGCCCTCGGGAAGCTCGCCCAGGCCTTTCCCGTCGCGCGACACGAGCACGTCGCGCGGATCCTCGCGCGCCAGCACCGCAGCCAGGACGAGCCTGGCGGGCTCGACGGCGGGCAGGTCCTTCGCGCTGTGCACGGCCACGTCGACGCGATCGTCGAGGAGCGCCCGCTGGACCTCGGCCGCGAAGACGCCCTTCGGCCCGATGGCCTCGAACGGCCGGTCGGTCACGGCGTCGCCCCTCGTCCGGATGGTGACCACCTCCGCCTCGATGTCGACGCCGCGGCGCTCGGCCGCGGCGCGCAGGGCGTCGATGGCGATAGCCGTCTGCGTCAGCGCGAGCTTGCTGCCGCGCGTCCCGACCCGCAGTCGAGCGATTACGCGTCTTCCCGGCTCTGGTCGGGCTCGGCGTCGCCGTCGGTGCCGAAGATCTCTTGGAAGGCTTCGAGGAACACCTGGCCGTCCGGCCCGCGGACGAGATCGCGGATCTGGGTCATCGGACGGTGCAGCAGCTTGTTGACGATCCCTCGTGTCAGCCTCTCGACCTCGGCGCGTTCGTCGTCATCGAGCCGGCCCTTCCGGACGATCTTCGCCACTTCGTCGGAGCGGATGCGCTCCGCCCACTCACGGAGCTCGGTGATGGCCGGACCCAGCGCCAGCGAACGCTCCCAGGCGCAGAAGTCGTCCACCTCCTCGTCGACGATCTTCTCGACCTTGGGCAGCTCGGCGCGGCGACGCTCGGCGCCGCGTTCGGCGACGGCACGCAGATCCTCGATGTCCCGGAGGACGACACCGGGCAGGTCGCGCGCAGAAGGCTCGATGTCGCGCGGGACCGCTACATCGACGGCCACCAGCCGGCGTCCCTCCGAGGCGCGAGCGAGCGTGGCCCTGTCGATGACCGGGTCGACGGAAGCCGTCGTGGAGATCAGCACGTCCGCCCCACGGAGAAGCTCCGGCAAACCATCGAACCCGGCGGCGCGAGCGCCGAGCGCTTCGGCGAGCTTCGTGCCGCGCTCCGGACTGCGGTTCACTATCGCGAGCGAACCACTGCCGCCCTCGCGTGCCGCGCGCGCGGCGAGCTCACCTATGCGTCCCGCGCCCACGACAACGACGTTGCGGCCCTCGAGCCCGCCTGCCTCCTCGGCCGCCACGCGCGCGGCGACCTGCGGCAGCGAGATGACATGCCGCGAGATGGCCGTCTCCGATCTCGCTCGCTTACCGACGCGCAACGCGCGCTGGAAGAGCGCACCGAGCAATCGACGGGACGTGCCTTCGTCGGTTGCGGCCCGGAAAGCCTCTCGTACCTGGCCGAGGATCTCGGGCTCACCGACCACCATCGAGTCGGTTCCCGAAGCGACGTTGAACAGATGGCGCACGGCCGCGGTGTCGTAGTAGGTGTACAGGCCGTCCGCGATGCGGTCCTGTCCGACTCCCGAGGCGTCGGACAGGAACTGCCGGGCGGCCTGGACGGCCGGATGGAAACGATGAACTATCGCGTACACCTCCGTGCGGTTGCACGTCGACAGGATCACACCCTCGTGGAAGGGCTCCCGGTCCATCAGCTGCGTCAGAGCCTTCGGAAGGGTCTCCGGCGGGAAGCAGACTTGCTCGAGGATCGGGAGCGAGACGGTTCGGTGACTCAGACCACAAACCACTATCGCCATGGCCCGCCCAGTTTACGACTTCGCCGCGCGCTTCCGGCCCACGGCCCGCTGCTCGTAGAAAGCGAGGATCTGCAGCTCGACGGAGAGGTCGACCTGGCGCAGGTGGATCTTCGACGGGACGGTGAGAACCGTAGGTGCGAAGTTCAGGACGGAACGAACGCCGGCCGCAACCAGCCGCTCGGCCGTCTCCTGTGCGGCTTGCGCAGGCGTGGCGATGATCGCGATGGAGATGTCCTTCTCCTTGAGCGACCGCTCTAGATCGTCGACGTGCTCGATGCGCAGATCCCCGACCAGCTGCCCGACGCGTGTCGCATCCTTGTCGAAGAGCGCCGAGATCCGGAAGCCCCGCTCGCCGAAGCCCTTGTAGCCGGCCAGCGCCTGGCCCAGGTTCCCCATGCCGACTATCGCGACGGGCCAGTCGACGGTGAGGCCGAGCTCGCGCGAGATCTGGTACACGAGGTACTCCACGTCGTAGCCGACCCCGCGCGTGCCGTAGCTCCCCAGGTACGACAGGTCCTTGCGCACCTTCGGCGGGTTCACACCGGCGGCTTCGGCGAGGCGCTCGGAGGAGACGGTCTGGATCTGCTGAGCGGCCAGCTCGCCGAGAACCCTCAGGTAGACGGGGAGGCGGGCGACCGTCGCCTCGGGGATGGGCCGGGTGCGCACCCGTGCTCCGGTCCTCGTGCGTTGGGCGCCTCCGCTCCGCTCGGGCGTGGCTTGGGGTCGCATCGGCGGCCGATGCTAGTAGGCGCGCTCGCTTGAGAACAAGTTCACGAGCGCGCTCAGAAGTTCCAGAAATCCAGCCCGACCCCGGACAGCGCTTTCTGCGCCCAGATCGTCAACAACGTCAGCCGCCCGGTGAGCATCAGCACACCGACCCCGATCATGACCACCCCGCCGACGAGCTGGATGGTGGCCGCGTGTCGCTTGAGGCGGCCGCCGAACCGCAGGAGGCCGAGACCGGCCGCCACGAAGGGCAGGCCTATGCCGAGCGAGTACGCGAAGAGGAGCAGGACGCCGTCGGCAAGCCCATCTGAGGTCGCCGCGAGGTTGAGCGCGGCACCGAGCGTGGGACCGATGCACGGTGTCCAACCGAAGGCGAAGGCCCCACCGAGGACGAACGAGCGAACGGCGCCGCCACCCGGACGTACGTGGAAACGGCGCTCGCGCAGGAGCAGCGCGAAGCGCGGGCCGCTCAGCATCAGCAGCCCGAGCACGACGATGAACGCGCCGCTCGCCAGCTCGAGCCCACGCTTGTGGTCGATCAGGAATCCACTGAGGACCGACGCCGAGGCTCCGAGCGAAACGAACACGGCGGTGAGTCCGGCGACGAAGGAGAGGGTGCCGGGAAGCGCTCTGCGTATAGGGACGCGTTCGTCCACGCCGGAACCCGTCATGAATCCGACGTAGCCGGGAAGGAGGGGAAGAACGCAGGGTGAGAGGAACCCGACCACGCCCGCGGCGAACGTGATCAACGACTCGACGAGCACACCACCACGTTATCTGTCCGTTCTGGTCCTAACGAAGCCGGCGTACATCAGCCCGATACCCGCGGCGAGGCCGACGGAGAACACCTCGACGTAGCCGACGCGGGCGAGCTCGCTCGAGATGCCCGCGACGACGACACCCAGCGCGAGCAGGCCCAGCCCGAGCACGTTGCGCCGCGTCGCCATGGAGATGAACATCCCCGCGAGGACGACCACCGACCCCGCTATCGAGAACCAGCGCGAAAGGTTCCTGGCGAGGACGGGCATGATGTCGCGCGCCGCCGGCAGGCGCTCGGCCGCGAGCACGGCCGCGGCTCCGGGCTCCATCTGACTCGTCGCCACGACGACCGCCGCCCAGACGCTCACCGCCGCCAGCGCGACGGTGGCGGCCGCGGCCGCCGGCCTGTGCCACACCAGCCAGAGGGTGCCGAGCCCCAGCCACCCGACGTTGAGCACGGCGCCGAACAGGTAGAAGACGCGATAGACACCCGGCGTCCAACCGAAGGCGACGCCCCACGCCAGCGCACCCGCCCCCACAGCGAACTGCGCGAGCGCGAAGCACCACACACGGAGCGCAGCGCCTCGCTCACCGGCCGCGCGCCACGCCGCCACGCTGAAGACGGCGGCGACGACCGTCGCCGCCAGTGGGAAGACGACCACGCCTACGTGTGTCGCAACACGCGGCGCAACACCTTTCCGGCCGCGTTGCGCGGGATCTCGGGGACGATGTCCACGATCGTCGGCACCTTGTAGGGAGCCAGGCTCAGGCGGCAGAACTCGAGGAGCTCGTCGGTTGTCACGGACTTGCCGGGCGGATCGACCACGACTATCGCGCGCACGCTCTCGCCCGTCCGTGGATCGGGCTCGCCCACGACGGCACAGTCGCCGACGTTCGGATGACGACGCAGGACGTCCCCCACCTCCCGCGGGTAGACGTTGAACCCCGATACCAGGATGAGGTCGCGACGACGGTCCACGATGAACAGGTCGCCGTCGTCGTCGGCCACCGCGACGTCGCCCGTGTGGAACCACCCGTCGCGGAGGACACGGCCGGATTCCTCCGGCTGGTTCCAATAGCCCAGGAAGACGTTCGGCCCCCGGACGATCACCTCGCCGGGATCGCCTTCCTCGACGTCATCGCCGTCCTCGTCGACCAACCGGATCTCGACATCGGGCAGCGCCCGGCCGATGGACCCCGGCTTCGCCACACCACCGACGGCCGTCGACGTCAGCGCCGGCGCCGTCTCGGTCAGGCCGTAGCCCTCCCAGATCGTCACACCGAAGCGCTGCTCGAACCCGGACAGGACCTCCTTCGGCAGAGGTGCCGCTCCGGAGATGGCCACGCGCACAGGCGCGAAAGCGTCGGCCGGTGCGTCGGCTACGGCGAGCCAAGCGACATATGCGGGCGGGGCTCCCGCGATCACCGTGACGCCTTCCGTCCGGATGGCCTCGATGGAGGACTTCGGATCGAAGCGCTCGAACAGGACGAGCCGGGCGCCGACATCGACGGCGAGGTTCAGCACCACGTTGAGACCGAAGATGTGGAACAACGGCAGGATGCACAGGACGACGTCGTCGGATCGGATGGCGACGGTCACCCGGCGCATCTGCTCGAGGTTGGCGCGCAGGTTGGCGTGTGTGAGCATCGCGCCCTTCGGGAGCCCGGACGTGCCCGCGGTGTAGGCGATGAGCGCCAGGTCGTCATCGGCCAACTCCGAGACCGCGGGCGCGTCTTGCCCGTCGGCCGTGAACGACTCGTAACCGGTCGTTCCGCTCGGCGGCGATCCCACGACGACGATCTGCTCGAGGCCGGCGACGTTGCCGACGAGATCGGAAGCGCCGCCGATCTGCACCTCACCGCAGACGAGGACCTTGGCTCCCGCGTCGGACAGGATGTGCCTCGCCTCTGGGGAAGTCAGTGCCGAGTGCACCGGCACCACCGTCGCCCCGCACCGCCACGCCCCGTACATCGTCTCGGCGAAGAACGGATGGTTGGGTAACCAGATGGCGACGCGATCGCCGTGGGTCACACCCCCGCGCTGCAGCGCCGCCGACATCCGCCGTGCCCCCCGGTCGAGGTCGCCGAAGGTGACGGATCGTCCCTCGAAGGTGATGGCCACCGTCTCCGGCACGCGAGCAGCGGTTCGATCGAGGGATCCGGCGATGTTCGGGCTCATCGCGCCGCCACGACGCCGCGCGCCTCGAGGTCGGCGCGGAGCTTCTCACCGTCGATCTCGCGGGCGGTCCGATCCTCGGAGATGCACGTGGCGGCGGCGACGCCGGCGGCCTCCCCTATGGCCATGCACACGCCCGTCACGCGCGACGACGCCAGAGCCTCATGGGTCGCCGATATACACCGTCCCGCGACGAGCAGGTTCTCGACGTCACTCGCGATGAGGCTGCGCAGCGGGATCTCGAACCAATCGCCGTCGGGAAGGAACTCCCATCGCGTCTCGGCCCCTTCCGTATGGAACTCGAAAGGCCAGGTGCTGGCCGCGACGCCGTCCGGATGCTTGGTGCACGACATCGCCTCGTCGAAGGTGACGACGTGGTCGCCGAGCGCGTGGCGCGTCTCGCGGACGCCGAGTGTCACGGCGGTGTCCTGGAGGTACGCCGAGGCGAACCCCGGCATCTCCGCAGTGAGGAACCGGGCCGACTCCTCGGCTATCGCACGTCCGCGCATCTCGGCCTCGGTGAGCTCGAAGACGTCGGTTCCGTCCGGAGGATCACCGGTCCGACGACCGACGCGCGTCATGGCGCCGACGATCTCGCCGGGTCGCATGGTCGGGATGACGGCGCCCGCCGAACGCGTGAGGTCGTACGTGTCGCCTTCGAAGGCTTCACGGATCTTTTCGGCCAGCAGGCCGAGACCTGCGGCCATCGCGGCGCCGAGGTCCACGTTCTGCATGTAGAACTGCATCGACGGATACTGCAAGCGCCCCGGCTCCCCCATCTCCCACGGACAACCGGCGTGGTAGACGATGTCGGCATCGCCCGTGGCGTCGATGAATACCCGGCCACGCACAGCGCGCGGCCCCTGCTTCGTCGCGACGACGACGGCCTCGATGGCGCCGCCGGACCTCACGACGCCGGAGATGAACGAATGGAGCAGCGGCGTGATGCGCTCTTCGGAGTCCACGAGTCGATCGGCCAGCCGCTTGTAGCCCCACGGGACGTAGGTCATAACCGCCGTCTCTTTGTACGGCAGTGGGCCCATCGCCCACCCCGACGCCGCAAGCCCCTGTGCCCACTCGCGCGCTATGCCCGCGCTGAGATGATCGAACCCGCCGCTCGTGCGGACGTAGAGACCGCATATCGAGCCGAGGCTCGCCGCCGTCGCGTTCCCACCGAAGAACGGCCAGCGCTCCACCAGGGCGACGCGCGCACCGGCCCTGGCCGCCGCGAGGGCCGCCCCGAGTCCGGCCGACCCCGCTCCGCACACGACGACGTCGGCATCGACTATGACCGGAGCTTCGACACCGGGGACCTGGATCCTGTCCGTCACCTAAGGCTCACCTTCGCCCACCGTCAGCTCCAACTCCGCTCCCGTGGCCTCGACGACGAACAAACGGTTCCCGAGCCGGACGTCGGTCCGCAAGCCCTCGGGGATCCGGGGGAGGTCGATGAGACGCTCGATACGCTGCGCGAGCGGACGCAACTCCTCGGGGACCTGGGCGACGCCCACGACGCTCAGCTCCAGACGTCCGTCCCGGACGCGCGGCAGCAACCGAGCGGGGTCGGTGAGGTCCTCCTGGGTCGGCTCGACACCTTCGTCCAAGCGCTCCTTCAGGAAGCGGACCTCGATCCCCGACGCTCGGATCTCGACCGAACCGATCGACGGGACATGACGCTTCAAGAACTCGCCGAGATCGTCCTGTGCGATCTCGATCATCCCGAAGGGCTCCTCCATGCGTACCTTCGTGCGGGTGGAGAAGATCGAGCGGCTGAGCGAGAGCACGTCGCGCCAGCTGAAACGGAGGTCGGTCATCGACGCCCGCACGGTCTGCACGCGCAGTCCACCGGCGCCGCTGGCGCCGCGCACGGCCGCTTCGGCCTTCCCGAGGCGTCCGCTGATGAATCCCGGCAGGAACGGGATGCCGCCGAGATCGAGCTCCCCTTCCTCGGCCGTCATCGCGCGCGTGAGCTCTGTCGCGCCGCGCGACTCCATGTACCGCAACGCCACGACGTCCAGGACGAAGTACAGGCCGATCAGAACTATCGACCCGACCACGATCCAGCGGAGGCGGCGAGTACGCATGCCTCATAAGGATGCCGAAAAGACACACCGATAACCCGTGTGCCGCGGCCGAGATCTTCCAACCCCGCTGATAGACTCTCCAAACCCGCCATGCCTCCCAAACTTGCCGTTTCCACAGGTCCGCTTTGGCGCCTGGACCTGGACCGAGCCTTCGAGGTCGTCAAGGCCGCCGGTGCCGACGCGGTCGAGATCCTCGTGACCCAGAGCCCCGAGACGCAGTCGGCGAACGAGCTGGAGAGATTGGCGGAACGACACGACCTGCCTATCGTCGCCGTCCACGCTCCGCAGATGCTCCTCACGCGGGGCGTATTCTCCACGAACCCGCTCGAGAAGGTCCGTCGGACGGCCGAGCTCTGTAACGCGCTCGACGTGCAGACGATAGTTCTTCATCCGCCCTACGTCTGGCAGCCGCGCTACGCCCTGTGGATCCTGCACGAGCTCGAGAACGTCCTCGACGCCGGCGGCCCGGCGATCACCATGGAGAACATGTATCCGGTGCACGTCGGCGCCCGCCGGCTGCGCTTCCACCGCTTCGGGGGTCTGCACGGTCTCGAGCGCTTCCGCTACATCACCCTCGACACCTCCCATCTGGCCGTGGCCGAGGAGGACATCGTCGAGGCGTACCGGAAGCTGTCCGAGAAGGTGGTCCACGTCCACCTGTCCGACAACCGCGGCAAGGGACGCGACAGCCACGCTCCGCCGGGACGCGGCGTCCTGCCTCTCGAGGACTTCGTCCGGGCCCTCGACGGCCCGGCCCTGCGGTCGGTCGCCCTGGAGGTCGAGCCCGGGCCCAACGTGGAGGCTCAGGGGGAGCTCGAGCGCTTGTTCGGGGAGTCGCTGGACCTCGTCAGGCGCAATCTGCCCGTCACGAACGCGACCTAGTACATAGAAGACCCCCGAAAGCCCGCGCTAACCTACGGTTGCACCATGAGCTGGGGGGCTGAACTCGCGCGGACGGCGTTGTTCGCGGGAATCGACGACGCCGTCTTGAACACCATCGCCGAAAGGGCGGTGCATCGCCGCTACCGCAAAGGCAGCGTCATCTTCGTCCAGGGCGAGCAGGGCGAGAGGTGCTTCGCGATCGTCGAAGGGGCAGTGAAGATCAGCGCGTACCACCCGGACGGTCGCGAGGCCGTCATGGCCGTCCTCGGACCGGGTGACCTCTTCGGAGAGCTCTCCCTCTTCGAGCACTCGCCGCGATCCGCCGATGCGACGGCCATCGAGGACACCCAGCTCCTGTCGCTCGACTCGATCGCGGTCACCGAAGCGATCACGGCGCACCCCGAGCTCGGCTTGTCCCTGCTGCGTGTCCTCGGCCGGCGACTGCGGCTGACGAACGAGGCGTTGCAGGACATAGCCTTCTTCGACGTGCCCGGTCGCGTCGCGCGCCGCCTCGCCGACCTGGCCGAGGCTCACGGCGTCGAGCAGAGCGAAGGGACCCTCATCGACCTGCCGCTGTCGCAGGAGAGCCTCGCTCAGATGGTCGGCGCCACTCGTGAGAGCGTGAACAAGGCGCTCTCCGCGCTGCGCCGCCGGGGCTTGGTCGCCCGCGTCGGGCGGCGCTACGTCGTCGCCGACATCACGCAGCTTCGCTCACGAGCGCATTAGGACGTCAGTCCGGAGCAAGCTTGGCGAGGACGTCTCTGGTCGGCGGCGAATAGAAGGACAGCACGACGTGCTGGACGCCGGCGTCCTCGAGCTCGGCGATCTGACGAGGCAGGTCGGCGATCGTGTCGTCGTCGCTGGAGAACACGAACAGCTGGACGGAGCGACGGATCTCCTCCGGGTTGCGACCGACGTCGGCGCAGTGTTCCTCGAGTATCGACGCCAGCCGGCGGTAGTCGTCCGCCGTGGCCGCCGGGGCGTTCCATTCGTCGGCATGCTTGGCCACGACGCGCAGCGTCTTGCGCGGCCCCGATCCGCCGATGACCATCGGCACCTTCGCCTGGATCGGCTTCGGTTCACACAAAGCGTCGCGGAGCTTCCAGAACCTGCCGTCGTGGTCGACCTTCTCCTCCGTCCACAAGCGCCGGATGATCTCGCAAGCCTCGTCGAGCATCGCTATGCGCGTCCCCGCCGAGGGAAAGTCCATCCCGTAGGTCAGATGCTCGGGTTCGTGCCACGCGGCTCCTATGCCGAACTCCAGCCGTCCACCGGAGATGTGGTCGACGGCCACGGCCATGTTCGCGAGCAGCGCCGGGTGTCGGTACGTGACACCGGTGACCATGCACCCGATTCGCGCGCGCTCCGTGACTTTGGCCATGGCGCCGAGCGTCGTCCAGCCCTCCAGCGTCGGGAGCTCCAGCGGCTGTCCGGCAAGGTAGAGCCCGTAGAAGTGGTCGTAGTTCCAAACCGCGTGGAAGCCGAGCTCGTCGGCGTCGGACCAGAAGCGCTCGAGGAGGGCGTACTCGAAGACCGGAGCGATCTTGGCCGAGCGCAGCACGCGCCGAATGCTATAGAACCAGCGCCATGACAGTCCGGGCGTGGTTCACCATCTCGGCCCTCGTGCTGGGCGCGCTGGCGGCCGCCTTCGCCTTCCGCCTCTTCGCCGCCATCCCGGCCCCCGAGATGATCGTCCGCGTCGGCCGGGAGCGGATCGACGGCGTCGGTGTGGCCTACTGCTGGCCCCAGCGCAGCGGGCTCGAGTGCAAGCAGGACGATGCCGACCCCGGCCGCGCGGAGGAGATCCCCGGCTCGGGCAGCATGCGCTTCATCCTCACCTACCCCGTTCAGCCCGAGGAAGGGCGGCTAACCGTTCGCGATGCCGAGACCGGCGAGGCCGTTCTGCGCAGTGAGTGGACGGATCGGCTGCGTTACGAGTTGCCGCCCGGCCGGTACACGATCGACGCGCGCGCCGATTACCCCGACGGCGCGTACGTGCGCTACGTCTTCGCCGTGACGACGACGCGCTCGGGATCCTGAAGCCGCTCGCGCGCCGACCCGCCGTTGCTCGCGATGGCCACGTGGTCGCCGGAGTCGACGTAGACGACGAGCTCACCCGGTTCGGCATCCGCGAACGTGCGGCCAACCCTCGCCGTGAACTCACCGGCCTCGCACCCGACGGTCGCAACCGGGCCGAGACACGCGCGCGCGAGGTCGTCGCCGGTGGCGGCCAGCTGGAGGTTCCCGTACCAGTCGGTGCGCGTGACGTCGGACTCCAAGCGGCCGGGAGACACGCCGACAAGCGACCCGGGGAGGCGAACCAGAGCATCGACGTCGACACCATCGCCGAGCTCGGCGGCCCGGACACCCGTAGCCAGATGAGCGGCGGCCGGCGCGAACACGTCACGCCCATGGAAGGTCGAGGAGACGGGCTCGAGCCTGTACCTCGGCTCCGTTAGCTCGTAAACATCCGCAGCGCCGCCCAGGACATCGGCCGCCGGTGGGAGGAGTCCGTTGTCCGGGCCGACGAGGACGTCACCGCGCCGGCACACGATGGCTAGGCCACGGCGATCGGTGCCCACACCAGGATCCACAACGGCGAGGTGCACCGAACCCTCGGGCGCGTGTACGACGCTCTGCGCGAGGATCGTCGCCCCGGCCCTGATCCCTTTGATCCCGTGCGCGAGATCGACCACCCGGCAGTCGGGCGCGATCCGGGTGATGACCAGATGGCAGACACCGACGTACTCGTCGGTCGGTCCGTAATCGCTCGAGAAGGTGACGAGGCGCAGCGGCGCTACTTCTTGTGCAGCCGTTCCCAGCGCGTCTTCTTGAGAAGCTTCTTGTGCTTCTTCTTGCGCATCTTCTTGCGCCGCTTCTTCAGTACAGAACCCATCTTTCGCCTTCCGTCCTCGTCTTCTCAGTCCGTGCCGAGCACCAGCCGCAGGTCGACGCGCTCGATGATCTTGCCGTCGGGCGACATCCGCACCGACCCGAGGCGAAGAGCCCGTACACCCTCGGACACGGGCGTCAGCAGACGCAACGCATCCTCGCGGTACTCAAGGATACCTAACCCGAGGCAATCGCCATGACCGTCGTCGACCCCCACCAGCAGGCCGTCCAGCTCGCGGAGGTCGAATATCGGCGGCAGGGACGGCATGAAGACGGTGGGCTTCACGCGCCAGCGGTACACCTCGGGGCCGAGGAAGGCGGCCAGGCGCGACTCGCGGTGCGCCGTGCGCTCTTCGACGGTCCTCACCTTGATCGCCGGGTGCACGGGGAGGCTCACGACGTCCACGGACAGGAAGCGCTCGAGCACACCCACTATCGGCTCGAGCTCCATGCCCCGAGCCAGGGCGACGACGTGGTGCGGCCGGCAGAGCTCGGCCTTGGACAGCTTCAGCACCTGGCCGGCCACGCCGTCGATGAGGCCCGATGTATCCACGACTATCAGCCGGGCCCCCAGCTCGATGGCCCGCATGACGAGCTTCGCCGTCCCGGCGACGAGCGTGAGCATGTGCCCGCGCGGTGAGATGGAGCCGACGAAGGACATCGCGTCGGGTTTATCGGTCTTCAGATCGGCGGGCTGCGTGCCGATCTTCAGTCCCACCGTCGTGGGCGGCCCTATCGTCGACTGCCCGAGGTCGGCATCGACTATCGCGACGACGTGTCCGGCTTCCAAACCCGCTTTGGCGACGCGCGAAGCGAAGGTCGTCTTCCCCGAATCGACGCCGCCTACGACGAAGACGCGGCCCGGTTGCGCCGCCAACGCCGCGATGGACTCGGCGTGAGCTTTCTCGATGTCTTCCATGTCGCGCCTCGATGTGACCACGGGCGCGCGGAGCCTGCTCGGCGGGAGACGTCTAGCCTTCTAGGACTTGGCCGCTGACGGCCTGCGCCTCCAGATACTCGCTGAGGTCGTTCTCTCGAACGCGGTAGTTCCTGCCAACCCTTATCGCCTTGAGCTGTCCTCGCCGGATCAGGCGATAGACGGTCATCCTCGAGACCCGCATGAGCGTGGCGACTTCCGCAACGGTGAGCAGTCGAGAGATGCTTGAGCTCGAACGCGCCATTCCCTTTCTGGCCTTTCGCTTCCTTCGTCGGCGCCATACCTTAGCCAAGGGCGAGCCACCCCCGCCAAGCGGTCCTACAGGCGCTCGATGAGGAAACGAGTCAGAGAGGCGTACGCACCGGGCGGGCGATTGTCGTCACAGAGGGCGGGCCACACGCTCATACCCCGGGCCCAGGCCAATGCCAGCGCGGGGTCGTTCGTATCGACCACGGCCACCGCGTCGATCCCTTGCGACAGGGCGGCCCCCGCGAATCCGTGGTCGCCGACCCCGAGATCGCACGCCAGTCCGCTGCCCAGCAGGTACTCCATCGGGCGCGCCGAGTGCGTGTGGGCTAGATCGCCGCCCATCGACACGGCGGCCACGTCGCAGATGTATCGGATCTGCGCGCCACCTGCGTACCGCTCGTACGGATCACCTTCGGCGACGCGGAGGATCCCGGCTCCCCTTTCGCGCATCGCAT
>JBOGXL010000016.1:0-7233 GCA_050694575.1 Actinomycetota bacterium
TCAGATCCCCTGCGGCTCCTCCAGATCTGTGCGACATCGGACGGAGGCGCCGCCGTCGTCCTGTCGTCACTCGACTACGCGAAGCAGCACGGCGTGGGCGATCCGGTCCGCATCGCGGCGGTTTCGACCGTGACGCCGACCTATCCGAACACGGTCATCGAGATGCCGAGCTTCTCCACCGATTCCGCGGCCACCGTCGCACAACCGGAGCTCGGCTTCCGGGACGCCATCGCCGCAGCTGCGTACGAACAAGCCGGGATCGATCCAGAGGATCTCGATCTCGCGGAGGTGTACGACCTCTCTTCGGCCCTGGAACTCGACTGGTACGAGAACATCGGCCTGTGCAAGGAAGGTGAGGCCGAACGCCTCATCCGAGACGGCGACACGACGATCGGGGGCCGGGTCCCGGTGAATCCCTCCGGCGGGCTCGCCTGCTTCGGCGAAGCCGTCCCCGCGCAGGCCATCGCGCAGGTGTGTGAGGTCGTTTGGCAGCTCCGCGGCCGGGCCGAGGGGCGGCAGGTGAATAACGCGAGGGTCGGACTGACGATCAACCAGGGCCTGTTCGGGCATGGATCGTCGGTGATCGCGGTTAAGTAAACGATGCCCGACGCATTCGTCATCGACGCGGTTCGTACGCCCGTCGGCAAACGCGGTGGCGGGCTCGCCGACGTGCATCCGGCAGATCTCGGTGCCCATGTGCTCAACGCGCTGATGGATCGGACCGGGATCGACCCCAGCGCCGTCGACGACGTCTTCTTCGGTTGCGTCGACACCATAGGCCCCCAGGCCGGCGATATTGCCCGCACCTGCTGGCTCGCGGCCGGCCTGCCCGAGGAGATCCCGGGAGTGACGATCGACCGCCAATGCGGATCGTCGCAACAAGCTCTGCACTTCGCCGCGCAGGCCGTGATGTCGGGGACGAACGAACTCATCGTCGCGGGCGGCGTGCAGAACATGTCGATGATCCCGATCGCTTCGGCCATGACCGTCGCGCAGGACCTCGGACACGAGAACCCGTTCCACGGCTCGGAAGGATGGCTCGCACGCTACGGCGACCAGGAGGTCTCGCAGTTCCGCGGGGCCGAGATGATCGCCGAGAAGTGGGGCATCACGCGCGAGGACATGGAGGAGTTCGCGATCGAGTCGCACAACCGTGCGCTGCGCGCCGCGGCCGAGGGGCGATTCGACCGAGAGATCGCGCCGCTGAACGGAGTCGCGACCGACGAGGGGCCGCGGGAGCCGAACGTCGAGAAGATCAGATCGCTGCCGACGCTCCCCGATTGCGAGCGGCTGACGGCAGCCGTGGCGTCACAGATCTCCGACGCCTCGACCGCCGTGCTCGTTGCGTCGGAAGAAGCGGTGCGTACACATGGACTCAAGCCACGTGCTCGCATCCACCACCTGTCGTGCCGCGGCGCCGACCCCATCTACATGCTTACGGCGCCCATCCCCGCCACGGCCTATGCCCTCGAGAAGACCGGCATGTCGTTGGACGACATCGACCTCGTCGAGATCAACGAGGCCTTCGCTTCTGTCGTCCTGGCGTGGCAGAAGGAGACGGGAGCCGACCTCGACAAGGTGAACGTGAACGGCGGAGCCATAGCGCTCGGTCACCCACTGGGCGCAACAGGCACGCGCCTCTTCACGACGCTCCTCCACGAGCTCGAGCGCACCGGCGGGCACTGGGGCCTGCAGACGATGTGCGAGGGCGGCGGCCAAGCCAACGTGACTATCGTCGAGCGCCTGTGACGGGTGCGGGAGTTCGTCCGCGGTGAGATCGGGGTCTACATCCACCAACTACCGGTCACGCAGACGTTCACCCTGAAAGCGGGACAGGACAGCTGCACGAGCGCGGCCCGATCCGACTTCCCCAGCGTCCCCTACCGACGTACTCGCTCCGCGACGACGTCCTGCGTCGCACCGAATGGTTGCAACGAGCCGATACCCGGGCTCGCCTCGGGGGAGCCAAGCTCGAGCTCGGCCCCCATCCGATCGCCGACGAGCTGCGCACGCTCGGTTTGCCGAAGCGCGCCCTGATGACGTCGACGCTGCGGAGGATGCAAGCGGAGTTCGGCGCGGCGGTCGAGCTCTAAGCGTCCCAACCCGCGCGGCCGCGGAACTCCTCCGTCGTGTTCGTGTGCGGGAACGGCTCGTCCGGGACCGGCACCCCGAGCGCGTCGCATATCGGCGCCCACCCGTCGCCGAGACTCCATTCGACGAGCCGATCCTTCGGCGCCCTCGCCCGGACGTCTTCGTTGTGTCGCTCGAAGGCCGCCTTGGCTGCGTGCTCGTCGAGGTAATCCGGCGTAAACGTCTTCTCGAAGAGCGCCATGGTCATGACTCGCCACGGGTCGCCCGGGTCGCCGGAGAATCGCCGGAAAGCGCCGTCGAGGATGGTCCGGTCGGCGCTCCGCCACCAGGAGTCGGCGTCGCGCGTCGACAGCAGGATGATCGCGTCGGGGTACGCCTCGGAGAGCTCATGCCAGAAGGCCGCCACCGGCCAGTCGACGGCCGTCACGAAACGCTCGAAGAGGCGGTCCCAGTCGGGAGCCTTCCCATCGACGGCCTCGTGCCACATCGCGACGTGGTCCGGGCGCGCGAAGACCTCGAGCATGTGGTAGCAGGGGCCGTCCAGGAGCTTCTCGAGTGCCAGCTTGAGGGACATCGTTCCCGTCCGGCCGAGGCCCGCACCGACGACGCGCAGCGTCACGAACCGAGCGCGGCCGCGGCGTGCTCCTTCGCCCAGCGGTAGTCCGTCTTCCCCGCCGGGGACCGGACGATCTCGTCCACCAGGCAGATGTCGCGCGGCACCTTGTAACCGGCGAGCTTGTCCCGGCAGACGGCTTGGATGTCCTCGATGGTCGGCGTGGCGCCTTCGGCCGGCTTCACAACGGCGACGACTTTCTCGCCCCAGCGTTCGTCCGGGACGCCGACGACGACGGCGTCGAACACGCCGGGGTCGCCCTTGACGACGGCTTCGACCTCCTCGGGGTAAACCTTCTCGCCGCCGGTGTTGATGCTCACCGAGCCGCGCCCGAGAAGCTCGATCGTTCCATCTTCGTGAACCTTCGCGTAGTCGCCGGGGATCACCCAGCGCTTGCCGCCGGCTTCGACGAACGTAGACGCCGTCTTCTCGGGGTCCTTGTGGTAACGCAGCGGGATGTTGCCCGTACGAGCGAGCCGGCCTATGACATCGGAGCCCGGTTCGACGAACCGCAGATCGTCGTCGAGAACCCGAGTCGTCTCTCCCATGTCGAAGCGGGCGCCACCCGCCGACTGTCCGGCCGCCGTGGCTTGCCGGCCCATCGTCCCGGTCTCGGACGACCCGTAGCCGTCGACGATCATCGTCGTCCCGAGGAGTCCGGCGAACCGCTCCTTCGTCGACGGAGACAGGACGGCTCCACCGGATCCCACAACGAGGAGCGACGACGCATCGTAGGCGTCGCGGTTCGCCTCGAGCTCGTCGGCCAAAGGACGTGCCATCGCGTCACCGACGATGATGAGCATGTTCACGCGCTCGGCCGTGACGAGCTGCCAGATCAGCTGCGGATCGAAACGCCCCTCGGCGGTCACGACCATCTTCCCGCCGCCGAAGAAGAGCGAGAACAGCAGCCAGTGCGCGCTGACGTGCATGAAGGGCGGCGTAGCGAGAGCCACGAGGCCCGGGTCGGGCAGTCTCTCCAGAAGCTCTTCGGGCTTCGAGACGTAGTTGCCGGCGTGGAAGACGTCTCCGCCGCCCATCCCCGCGAAGAAGATGTCCTCGTGACGCCAGATGACACCCTTCGGCAGCCCCGTGGTGCCCCCCGTGTACGCGCAGTAGAGGTCATCGCCGGACCGGGGGCCGAAGTCGCGCTCTGATGACTGCGCAGCGAGGACGTCTTCGTAGTCACGCTCGGCGACTATCAATTCGCGGAGCTTGGGCAGGTCGTCGCGGATGGCCTCCACGCGGTCGGCGAATCGCTCGTTGCAGATGTTGACGACGATGTCGGCGTCGGTGAAGAGGTGCTTCAGCTCGTCGGCAACGTACCGGAAGTTCACGTTGATCGGGACGGCTCGGATCTTGAAGGCCGCGAGCATGCCCTCGGCGTACTCCGTGCCGTTCACCAGGTGCAGACCGACGTGGTCGCCCTCGCCGACGCCGATCGAGGCCAGATGGTGCGCGAGCCGATTCGCGCGGTCGTCGAGCTCTTCATACGTCAACCGGCGGTCGCCGGCGATGAGTGACTCACGATCGGGCGCGGCATCGACGACCAGCTCGAACAGGTCGGCCAGGTTGAACGTGCTCACGGAGACAAGGATGCCCTTTCGACTGGCCGATGGACCAGGTCGCCTACCGGGGAGCGAAGCGAGCCGGCAGGACAGTGTGCTGCGGCGCGAGCCGCTGCACACCGCCTACCATCTGGGGAGATGACCGACAGGATCGTCGCGTCCCGGGAAGGGATCGACACGCGGGCGGGACTGGATGCCTGGTTCGCACACAAGGGGGCCGAGCAAGCAAAGGTCTCGTTCCTTCCCGGCCCCCAAGCCACCGGCTACTCCCACGAGACGATCGTCTTCGAGCTGGCCGGAGAAAAGCTCGTCGCTCGCGTCGAGCCCCTGGGTGAGCACAACGTCTTTCCCGACCCCGACCTGTCCGTGGAGTTCCGGCTGATGGAGGCCATCGCAGAAGCCGACGTCCCGTTGCCGCGATTGATCGGCTACGAGACCGACTCCTCGTTCCTCGGCGCGCCTTTCTACGTGATGGAGCACCTCGACGGCCTCGTCCCGCCGGACAGCCCGCCGTACTGCATGGGCGGCTGGCTGTACGACTCGACGCCGGGTGATCGCGCCGCCGTGTGGTGGAACGGGCTCGAAGCCATGACGCGAGTGCACCTCGTGGACCGGCGCGGGCTCGAGTTCGTCAACTGCGGTCGGCCGATCGGGTTCGAGGGCGAGCTGAATTACTGGGACGGATACATCGCCTTCTGCGGCGGAGACATCGCGGCGCCCGCACGACGAGCGTGGGACTGGCTCACGGCCAAGGCACCGTCGGATACGTCGACGGCCTTGTGCTGGGGCGACTCTCGTCTCGGGAACCAGATGTTCTCGGGGACGAACTGCATCGCCCTGCTCGACTGGGAGATGGCATGCCTGTCCGATCCCGTTGAGGACCTGGCCTGGTTCGTGTACTTCGACGACGTGTTCTCGAGCGGCCTGGGCGTTCCGCGATTGGACGGTATACCGACGCGAGAAGAAAGCATCGCTCGATACGAGGAGATCAACGGCACGTCCGTGAAGAACTTCGACTACTTCGAGGTGTTCGCAGGTGTCCGCTTCGCGGTGATCATGCAGAGGCTGTTCACGCTCCAGGCCGAGATGGGACTCGCTACGGCGGGGTCGCCCACGGACAACTTCGTCACGGCGCACCTCGACAAGATGTGCGACGAGAAAGGGATCCCATGACGATCACACCGCTCGACGACTTTCCCGTCCACCAGGTGGCGCTGCCCATCGCGCACATGGGCACCAGCGACCCGAATCACTACGACAGGTATTGGTTCAACGGGTACGACGTCGAGGGCGAGTGGTACATCGGCGTGGCCATGGGCGTGTACCCCAACCGCGGCGTCATCGATGCGGCTTTCAGCGTCCTGCGCGACGGGACACAAGCTTCCGTCTTCGCGTCGGGTCGACTCCCTCTCGACAGGCGGGAGACGAAGATCGGGCCCATCTCGATCGAGGTCATCGAGCCGCTACGGGCGAACCGCGTCCGTGTCGATGCCGACCACCTTGGGATCACCGCCGACCTCGTGTGGGAGCCGCGCACCATCGCGCACGAGGAGCCACGGCAGACGCTCGTCCGCGGCGTGCAAGCGATGCTCGACAGCACACGGTTCACGCAATGGGGATCGTGGGGTGGCACCGTCGTCGTCAACGGCGATCCGCTCGAGGTCCGTAACGACAGGTGCCGCGGAACCAAGGACAGGTCGTGGGGTGTGCGTCCCGTTGGCGATCAGGTCACCACGGCTCCCTCGACGTCCGCTCCCGGGATCTTCTTCCTGTGGTCGCCGGTGCACTGGGACGACAGATGCACGCACGCCTTGCTGTTCGAAGGCCCCGAGGGTCAGCGGCTCGTCGCCTCGGCGGCCTCGATCCCGGTCTTGGCCGACGGCGATCCCGTCTACGGCACCGAACACACCGTCAGACACGCCTACGAACCGATGTACAAGCTGCGCTGGCGCAGTGGGACGCGTCGCATGGAAGAAGCGACGTTCACGCTCAGCTATCCGGACGGAAGGTCTGAAGAATTCGTCTACGAGCCGTTGCTCGACTTCCAGATGAAGGGGATCGGGTACACCAACCCCGAATGGGCACACGGACGATGGCATGGCGAGTACAAGGAGGGATCGGACTGCTGGAAGTCGGCCGACCTCGACCTGCTCGACATCACGAACTTCCACTGTCAGCAGGTCTGCCGTGTTCACGATGGTAAACAAGCAGGGATCGGCGTCCTCGAACAGCTGGTCATTGGTCCTCATGCGCCCACGGGACTCACCGATTTCATGGGTGGAGCGTCGTAGATCGGGTAACCATCCACCAACCCGAGGAGTCGAGCAACTAGCATCCATGTCGGAGATGCAGCAACCACCTCCAGGACCCCAGCCCGTTCCTTTCGGCCGCCGAGCGCGTCGAGCGCTCGAGTACGGCGTGGGCATCGGGATGGCCCTCCCGCGCACGCTCGCCTTTGCCGGCGAGTCGTGGTTGCGCTCGCGCGGTGGCAAAGGCTCGCCGGGCACACCGCATCTCTCGGCCGGACTGCTCGCGCAGGTGGCTCTCGACGAGATAGTGATCGCCGCGATGAAGACGCCGGGTCGATTCCCCCGACGCGCCGATTACGAGACGGCCAGCCGGGAGATGCTCGCCGCCTACGAGCTCTTCCGCGAACGAGGCTGGGACGGCGACCCGAGCACGTACCACGTTGCTCCACCGCCACCGGACGACGCCACGGTGAGCTCAGGTCTGTGGATGGGGGCCGGATGGCAGCACGTCCGGTTCTCGAGTGGGTTCGACCCCTTCGTCGAAGACTCGGCCCGCACGCGGTGGCTCGATTTCGAGCCGAACTCGACGATGCACGCGTGGATCAAGTGGCACGCCGACCCGTCGGCGCCGTGGGTCATCTGCGTCCATCCCTACGGAACCGGGCGCAGCCTCATCGGCGGGTTCATGTTCCGCGCGAACGACCTGGCCCAGAGC
>JBOGXL010000017.1:0-3597 GCA_050694575.1 Actinomycetota bacterium
GTCGGTGCCGGCGCCCGTGCCGCCGCCGGCCGCTGCGCCGGAACCGCCGAGCCCCGAGGCCTCGTTCGTGCCGCCGGCCGTCGTGACCTGTTCGTGCACTCCGGGCTTCTGACCGCAGGCGAGGGTGAGGAGGGCCAACACCGCGGCCAACGCGAAGGCACGGAAACGCTGGCGGTTGCTCGTCATCTACTGTCCCCCTCTGCCTTCTCGCCGTCGATCCATCAGCTGGCTCACCGGGCCGCGCCGGACCACACCATTGGCTTGCACGGGCTGGGCCACGCCGCGACTCATGGCGCCGAGCACGGCACCCCCGAGCGGCAGCGCGAGGTACACCCACCACGGTGTGCTCACGGTGGCCGATGCGGGAGCCGCGTCGGCTTCAGGCGCGGCAACCGTGAAGGGTGCTTCCGGCGTGTCTTCGGTAGCCGGTGGCGCTTCGGTCGAGCCGAACGACGTTCCGCCGCCGGTCGAGCCGAAAGCGTCGTCGGCGACGGGTGCGGTGATCGGTGGCACGGCCGCTTCGCCCGCTTCGTACACGATGTTGATCCTCATGCCGTCGGCGGCGATGCCGGGAGTGCGGATCGCGGCCTCGAACGTGTCGGGGGCGTCGGGCGTCGGCAAGACCATGACTCCGTGGTTCTCACGGCCGGCCGCCCACGCGGCCGCCATCGGCATGAGGTCGACGCTGTACTGGATGAGCGACACCATGCGCGGTGCACCTTCCTCCGTCGTCTCCTGGCGCTCCTCCTCTTTGATCTTCTTGGGGAGCGATTGCACGGAGCAGTCGGTGAAGGGCTGGCCCGCCCACGCTCCGGCGTCTTGGCCGGCCCAGCCCTGGGTGAGGAGGCAGAAGAGGAGCCCGGGTGTGTCGGGCGTGAAATTGAACGATCCGGAGTCGGGCTCGTTCTCGACGTAGAAGTCGAGGGTCAGCTTGCTGATGACCGCGCCGAAGGGGAGCGAGAAGAGCGGGACGGCGATGACGCCGCGCGCGTCGTCGTTGCCGAGGATGCGCGCGACGTAGACGAAGTTGTCCTTGCGCGGGTACTGGGGTGTGCCGCCCGTGAGCTGTGCGGGGTTGACGCACGTGCGCGGGTCGGGCGACGGGACGCTGCACAGGACCCCGCCGGCCTGGCCCCCGGCCGTCCGCAGAGGGTCTTGCGTGCGGGTGAAGTACCCCGTCGGCGACGGGGAAAGGGTGGCCTCGGCGCCCTGGGCGGGGAGGCCGATCGAGAGAAGCGTCGCGGCGAGGATCCCCGCGACGGCGCCGCCGGCCAGACGCCGGCGCCGACCTACCGTGACGGAACCGGTGGGGGCGACGAACGACGCGATCATGCCCACCCTCCCCAGGTCGATGCCGATGGTGCGCTGTTAGGCAAGCGCTTCATGATACTGAGGACGAGGCGGGGGACGCGCCGCGGGGCTACGCGTACCGGTCGTAGTACTGCTCGACGGCGGGGATGAACCCTATGACGTAGGTGCCTCCGGCGCACCCGCGACACCAGTCCGACCGGTTGATGGCTCGTCCCGTCTCCATCGCTTCGGCCCCAGACCGCAGGCTCGCGATGATGGCCTCGTACCCGTGTCCAGGTCGCCGCAACGTCATGATCGAGGCTTCGATGCCCTGCTCCTTCGAGCGGTAGTTCTTAACACCGTGGGAGTTGTAGACGGTGGCCTCGGGCATGGCGATCGTGGTCGCCAGCGGGTTCCACGTCGCCATGGTCCCCTCGGCTGCTTCCCACGCCACGACGGCGACGAGGTTGTCGCGCGACGCCGGCGCGCCGAGCGCGGTGAGGAACGATGAGGCCCAGGCTCCGTAGCTGATGGTCATGCCTCGTCCGGCGACGCGCCTGAGGCCGTCGACCTCTCCGCTAGCGATGCGACCCTCGATCTCGGACACGAGGTGCAGAGCTTCGCCACGGAATTGCGCGAGCTCGGCCATGGTCGCCATCTGCCTGGCGAACAGACTCGTGATCCGGGATTGCCGTGAGCGCAGCGACGTGACCTTCGAGAGCTGCTCTTGCTCGAGCCGCTCCTGACGGGCGTGCTGGTCCTGGAGCTTGGACTGCGCGGCCCGCGCCTTGTAGACGAGCTGTCCGTCGTGGTCGGCGAGCCGCGCCGCGTACCCGACGCGGCTGACGAACTCGCCGATCGTCTGGGAGCCGAGGAGCACACCGACCATCTGCAGGGGGCCGCGCATGTACACCGAGCGTGCACGCGCACGCAGACGCTCGCGCAGCGCCTGAAGCTCGGCCTTCGTCTCGCCGATCCTCGTCTTCGTGGCCGTCAGCTCGCGCTGGACGGAGTCGAGACCCCCCTGCTCGCGCCCGACCGACGCGGCGAGTGACTTCAGCTGCGCGCCGAGACTCTGAACCGTGGATTCCTCGCGCGTGATCCGCTCCTCGAGCTCGGTGACGCGCCGTCTGGCGATCTCGAGATCACCGGCCAGGTGGGCCGAGGCCGGGATAGGAAGGACGGCCGCGAAAGACAAGGCCGCGAGTATCGCCGCGAGCCCTGTGGCGCGCGTCCTCACGAGTCCACTCCTGATGTGAATGGGGTCATACGTACCCACCAGGATGGCGTAGACGAGGACATTCCGCACGTCATCCTTGCCGACCTGCGGCGACGGACCAGGGCTTCGTAAGCTATTCGGCATGGAACCCGTAGAGAAGTACTCGATCGAAGAGCTGAACCTGTCGGACTTCGAGTTCTGGGCCCTCCCTCCCGAAGTGAGGGAGGGTGCCTTCAAGACCCTGCGGCGCGAACGCCCCATCGCCTACTTCGACCTCCCCGAGGTCACCGCGCCCGGCGTCGAGGCTCAGGAGGGAGGCTATTACGTCCTCACGAAGTACAAGGACATCGTCGATGCGTCCCGCCAGCCCGAGCTCTTCTGTTCGGGCAAAGGGATCGCGTCGGCTTTCGACATGCCGATGGAGATCCGCGAGTACTTCGGCTCGATGATCGAGATGGACGATCCGAAGCACAAGCGGCTGCGCGACATCGTGTCCAAGGCTTTCACCGTTCGACAGGTGCGACAGATCGAAGAGTACGTCGATCGCGCGGCCCGCGAGATCATCGATACGATCGGTCCCAAGGGCGAGGTCGACTTCGTCACCGAGTGCTCGTCCCGGCTTCCGCTCAAGGTCATCTGCGACATGATGGGCGTGCCCGAGTCGCAGTACGACTTCGTGTTCGAGTCGTCGAACACCATCCTGGGACTGGGCGACCCCGAATACACGCAAGACATGGAGAACCCGCTGCCGCAGCTGATGACGGCGGCGATGGGCCTGAACCAGCTCGCGTCCGAGCTCGCGGTCATGCGCGAGAAGGAACCGACCGACGATCTGCTGTCCGCTATCGTGCACGCCGAGGTCGACGGCCAGAAGCTCGCTCCCCACGAGCTCGGATCGTTCTTCATCCTCCTGCTCGTTGCGGGGAACGAGACGACGCGTAACGCGATCAGCTGGGGCCTCAAGGCGCTGACGGAGAACCCAGACCAGCGCCGGGTCTGGATGGAGGACTTCGACCGGGTGCAGCGGAGCGCCGTGGAGGAGGTCATCCGCTACGCCTCGCCGGTGATGTTCATGCGGCGCACCGTCA
>JBOGXL010000018.1:0-2975 GCA_050694575.1 Actinomycetota bacterium
GCGACCTTGCGGAACCCGTCGAGGCTGTACAGCCCGAGTGGTCATCTCCCCGGTCAGGTGAGCTCGGAGCAGAGCGTCTCGATGTCGTGGACGGGCGTAGAAGGAGCGGCGGGGTATTGGTGGGCGATGGTCGAGGACCCGTCCGTGCTGCCGAGGCCGTGGATCCGCCCCAGCGGCGAGGACAGGCGCGTTTACTTCCGGTTCACGGGGATCCAGTACTTCGTCCTGCGTACCGCGTTTCGGATCGACGGGAAGCTGCGGTGGACGGGCGAGCTTGCCTACGGCGCCGTCGTCGTCCGCGACAGCACCGGGAGGATCCCGGGCGCCACGGCCGTTCCCGGCGAGCCGGCCGCGTCGGGGGAGCCGGGTTCCGGGTCGAGCCCGAGCGACTCGACGGCCGGTGGCACGGCTTTCAGGGGCCCGGCGCCTCCACCGACGCCCGTGGACCCGCGCTTCGCCGGCCAAGCCGGGGAGTGCCCGCCGGGGTCCACGCCGGCTCAGTGCGGTGGTCCCGGGCAACCGGGCCAGCCCGCCCAGGAGCCGGGGACCGGAGGCAACTCACCGGGCCGGCCCGGGAACGCACCCGGCCAGCCGGGAGCCCCCGGCCCCGACGGGCAGGACGGCCCTCCCTGACGGCCGGATTCCCCTAGCTGACCTGCCCTTTCGAAGCTGAAGTGCCTGCTGTTACTGGTGTGCTGCATGTTAGATTCTGTGGCAGCCTCGCGCGGCCTAGACTCTGCGTCTAGGGGTCGCTCGAGGAGGAGAGGGCATGGCTCGATTCGGACGCGTCATAACAGCGATGGTCACGCCGTTCCGCGAGGACGGGTCGGTTCACCTCGACGAGGCCCAGCGCCTCGCCCGGCACCTCATCGACCACGGCTCGGAGGGTTTGGTCGTGGCGGGGTCGACGGGGGAGGCCGCGGTGCTCACCGACGAGGAGCAGGTCAGCTTGTTCCGAGCGGTGAAGGACGCCGTCGGCACGGATGCGAGCGTCGTGGCCGGCACGGGCACGAACTGGACGGAGCACTCGGTCGCGCTCACGCGTGAGGCCGAGAAGGCCGGGGCCGACGCCGCCCTCGTCGTCACTCCGTACTACAGCCGGCCTCCTCAGGACGCGCTCCTCGAGCACTTCCGCATGGTCGCGGACTCGTCGAACCTGCCCATCGTGCTCTACGACGTCCCCGGACGGACGGCGACGAAGATCGACGTCGAGACGACCCTCCGGGCGGCCGAACACCCGAACATCGTTGGCCTCAAGGACGCGAGCAACGACATCGCGACGTCGACGTTGCTCGCCGCGCAGCTTCCCGAAGGTTTCGAGATCTATTCCGGCGACGACGGTATGACCCTTGCCTACCAAGCGATAGGCGCCGTCGGTGTCATAAGCGTCGTCGCCCATGTGATGGGCGAGCTGATCCTTGAGCAGTTGCAGTCGTTCGAGAACGGTGACATCGCCCGCGCGCGAGAGATCCAATTCCTCGAACGCCGGTTGAACGACGTGTTCCTGAAGGCGAACCCGGTGTCGATCAAGGCGGCCCTGAAGATGCTCGGGTTCAACGTAGGCGCCCCGCGTCCGCCGCTGCGTGCGGCGACCGCGGACGAAGAACGAGGCATCAGGGCGGCACTGCAAGAGCTCGGCGCGCTCTAACCGAAGTCTCCACGACGGTTCGAGCGCGAGGAGAAGGAGGACGGGCGTGCTCGGACTGCGCAAGAAGAGCTCACGGAGACCGCGCGGGCGCGGAGGGAAAGCCTCGCGCCCGCGCTCCAAGGGCGGCAGCGGGGCGCCGGCACGGCGTCCACGGACGCGAGCGGCGGGCTGGCGCTCGCACGGCCCGGACGCGCTCGGCCTGGCCGTCCTTTTCCTGGCGATCCTCATGGGTCTGTCGCTGGCCGGGGCAGCCGGACCGGTGGGGCACTGGGTGGGTTGGACCCTGCGCGGGGGGTTCGGCAAGATCGCCTACGTCGTTCCCGTCGCCACGCTCGTGGTGTCTCTGGCCGCCTTCATCCGCCGGGAAGAAGCCGGACGCATCCTCGTCGGCACCGGGCTCATCTCGAGCGCAGCGGCCGGCTTGGCACATCTCATTGCGGGCGCCCCCAAGCTCGACGGCGGATATCTAGGGCTGGCGTCGGGGGGCGGTGTCTTCGGTGCGCTGATCGCCGTTCCGTTGCGCACCTACATCGGCACGTGGGCCGGCGCACTGGCCTGCGTGTTCGGCGGACTCCTCGGCCTCCTCATCGTCACGAAGACGCCGCTGCGCCGCGCCGCGCAAACCGCATCCATCGGCGTCTGGACGGCCGTCGTCTGGATCTGGAAGCTCATCACCTCGTCGGTCCTGGCCCTTCGGTCCACGCGCGAGGCCGTCGGTGAGAAGCTCGCCCGGCGCAGGACCGAGATCGAGGACGAGGAAGCCCCCGACGTCGACCTCGAGGTCTTCAACGAAACGGCCGATCTCTCGGAGCTGAGCCGGGAAGCGGTGCCGGAGCCCGAGACGAAACCCGAGCCGCCGCCCGTTCTGCGCGCGACCACTTTCCGCCCCGAACAGCCGACGCTCGATCTGAAGCTTCCCGAGACATCGACGTACCGGCTGCCGCCGCCGACGATCTTTCGGCGCTCGTCGGGAAGTGGACGCGCCGGACGCGGCGCCGAAGAGGTGGCGCGTGTGCTCGAGCGAACGCTTCAGGAGTTCGGCGTTGATGCCGCGGTCACGGCTATGACACGCGGCCCGACCGTGACCCGCTTCGAGGTGGAGCTCGGCGCAGGCGTCAAGGTGTCGCAGGTCCTCCGCCTCGCCGACGACATCGCGTACGCGCTCGGCTCCCCGGACGTCCGTCTGATCGCGCCGATCCCAGGGAAGTCGGCTATCGGCGTCGAGGTCCCGAACCGGGACCGCGAGCTCGTGCTCGTGGGCGACGTCGTGCAGTCCAAGACCTGGACGGACGAGCAACACCCACTGGTGTGCGCGCTCGGCAAGGAC
>JBOGXL010000019.1:0-3751 GCA_050694575.1 Actinomycetota bacterium
ACCACGACGGCGACGAAAACGCTCGCGTCGTGAGCGCGTCGCGGCGACCCGGTGCCGCGGGATCCGCCGACAAGCCACGTTCGGTCGGGATGGCCGTCGCGACGGGGCTCGTCCTGGCCGTCCTCGTTGTCGGAACGCTCGTCACCGGCAGGATCGCCTTCTTCGCGCTGGCCTTCGTCGTCGTAATCATCGCGCAGGCCGAGCTCTACGCCGTTCTGAAAGCCGCGGGCTTCTCGCCGGTCGTGCTCGTCGGACTGATCTGCGGGGGGGTGATCCTCGCCGGCGCCTACTACAGGGGCACACCCGCGCTCGCGCTCGGCCTCGTCCTTCCGATCCCCGTCTTGCTCCTCTGGGGACTGACCGTACCCGCGGACAGGGTCCGCTCCATCCTGTCGTCGACCTACTTCGGCATCGTCTACGGGCCGCTTCTCGTCGCCTTCGCCGTCCTGCTGCTGCGCGGACCCGACGGCCTCGTCCTGACGGCGACGATCGTCGGCATGTCGGCCATGCACGACGCCGGTGCATATCTCATAGGCCGGAAGATAGGCCGCCACAAGCTGGCTCCCCGCACGAGCCCGGGCAAGACCTGGGAGGGCTGGGCGGCCGGGACGGTGGTGATGGTCGGCTTGTCGGCCGCAGTGCTCCCTTTGATCCATCCCTTCGACGTATGGCTGGCCGTGCGGTTGGCCCTGGTGATGTCCGTCACGACGCCGCTGGGTGACCTCGTCGAATCTCTCGTCAAGAGAGACCTCGGCGTGAAGGACATGGGCAGCTTGGTCCCCGGGCACGGTGGGTTCTTCGACCGTATCGACGCGATCATCTTCAACGCTCCCGTGGCGTACTACGTCCTACGAACGCTGGAGTGGGCCGGATAGCCGCCACGTCGGTTTCCATCCTCGGGTCGACGGGATCGATCGGCACGCAGGCGTTGGACGTCATCGAGCGAGCGACGGGCGCCTTCCGTGTGCACGCCCTGGTGGCTCACACCGATGTCGACGTCCTGATGACGCAGATCGATCGGTTCCGTCCGCGGCGTGTTGCGTTGGTCGATCCTCGAGCGGCGGGCGGGCTGCGCGAGCGTCTGACCGACGAACGCGTGGAAGTGCTGGACGGTCCGGATGCGCTCACGGAGCTTGCCAAGGACGACGGTGCAGATGTCGTCCTCAATGCCGTGGTCGGAGCGGCGGGACTCGAAGCGACGTTGGCGTCACTCGACGCGGGACGGCGCGTGGCGCTGGCCAACAAGGAGTCGTGCGTGGCCGGCGGGCCGCTCGTCGCCCGACGCCTCGCCATGGGGGCCGAGCTCATCCCCGTCGACTCCGAGCACGCATCGACGCACATGTGCTTGAAGGACGAGAGCCACGAAGCGGTGACGCGGCTCGTTCTGACGGCATCGGGTGGACCGTTCCGGGGACGCCCCCGTGAGGATCTCGCGAAGGTGACGCCCACCGACGCGCTGCGTCATCCGACGTGGAACATGGGCGCGAAGATCACCATCGATTCGGCGACGCTGATGAACAAGGGCCTCGAGGTCATCGAGGCGAACGTGCTCTTCGGGCTGGGCTTCGATGACATCGAAGTGGTCGTTCACCCGCAGTCGGTCGTCCATTGCCTCGTCGAGTTTCGCGACGGCGCGTGGAAGGCGGCCGTCGGGCTCCCGGACATGCGGGTGCCGATCGCCTACGCGCTGGGCTATCCCGTCCGGCCCGATTGGCGCCCCGAGCGCGTCGACTGGTCGTCGATGTCAGATCTTTCGTTCGAGCCCGTGGACGCCGAGACGTTCCGGTGCCTTCCGTTGGCGTTCGAGGCTGGGCGAGCGGGCGGTACGGCGCCCGCCGTGCTCAATGCCGCCAACGAGATCGCGGTGGCTGCGTTCCTGAGCGGTGACTTGGGGTTCCTGGCCATCGCAGACGTCGTTGCGCGCGTGGTCGGTGACGGAGCGAAGGCGGAGCTCGGGTACGGAGCTGCCGACGTCGAGCTCGGCGAAGTGTTGCGCGCCGACGCGTGGGCGCGTGAGCGAACGCGGGCCGTCGTTTCGGGATAACCGTGCTACGTTGGCTGTCCTCGTGAGGACCACCTGATGGCCACCTTCGTCGGCATCGCCGCATTCGTCGTCCTCTTGCTGTTCGCCATCTTCTTCCACGAGTTCGGCCACTTCATCACGGCCCGCTGGGCGGGCGTCAAGGTGTCGAAGTTCTTCGTCGGTTTCGGTCCCACGCTGTGGTCGTTCCGTCGTGGCCAGATCGAGACGGTGACCCTCGAGGACGGTACGAAGGTCACGCGTCCCGAGACGGAGTACGGCGTGAAGGCGTTCCCGATCGGCGGGTTCGTGAAGGTCGTCGGGATGTCGCCCTTCGAGGAGGTACCGCCGGAGGATCAGCCCCGCGCGTTCGGCTCGGCGCCCACCTGGAAGCGGGCGGTCGTTCTGGGAGCGGGCTCGGTGACGCACATGGTGTCGGCCTTCCTCTTCCTGTTCCTGATCTTCTCGGCCGTTGGGCTGCCCGACCCGAACCAACGGACGCGCAAGGTCGAAGCCGTTCAGCTCGAGATCGCCGGCGAGCAGTCGCCGGCGGCCCGTGCGGCCTTGAGACCGGGCGACGAGATAGTCGCCGTCGACGGTGAGCCTCTGGCGTCGGGCAACGCGCTCGTGAGCACGCTGCGCGCCAGCCCCGGCCGCGAGCTCGAGCTCACCGTGAGGTCGGAGGTGGGCGAGACGCGTGACGTCGAGATCGAGCCCGCGAGCGACCGGCTGGACGGCAAGGAGATCGGAGTCATCGGGATCTTCCTGCGGGGAAGGACCGTCCGGCTCAATCCGATCGCCGCGGTCGGCTCCTCGGGGCGGGCGATGGGTGACTTGTTCAGAGGTTTCGTCCAGGAGGCCCCGCGGGCGTTCTCGCCGTCGACGCTGGGCTTGGGCGGTGGTGGACCCTCTGAGGAGCGTCCCTTCTCCATCATCGGCGCCGGCCGGCTCGCGGCCGACCTGGCGGCCGAGGGCCAGGTCGCCGTGTTCCTCTTCCTGTTCGTCCAGATCAACATCTTCGTTGGTGTCTTCAACATGCTCCCGCTGCCGCCCCTGGACGGCGGCCACCTGCTCGTTCTGCTGCTCGAGAAGATCCGGCGCAAGCCCGTGGATCAACGTGCGCTCGTTCCGGTCATGGCCGTGGTGCTGAGCCTGCTCGCCCTGCTCGCGCTGCTCCTCGTGTACTACGACATCGTGTCTCCCGTGCGCCTGCCCGGACGCTGAGCTCGGCAGCCGTATCCTGGGGGCTACAGATGCCCCCGACGAGAAGGCCGACCAAGCAGATCCGCGTCGGCTCGGTCGCGATAGGCGGCGACGCGCCGGTCTCGATCCAGTCGATGACGACGACGCGCACTCCGGACGCGCGTTCGACCGTCGACCAGGTATTGGCCCTCGCGACCTCTGGAGCCGACATCGTGCGTATCACCGTCCCCGATGACGAATCGGTGGACGGTCTGGCCCTCGTGTTGTGGGTGCTCTCGTCGTCGGAACGCGGCGTACCGATCATCGCGGACATCCACTTCCGCCACGATCTCGCGCTGAAGGTTCTCGAGCTGGGTGTAGACGGGCTTCGCTTGAACCCCGGTAACATCAAGGACCCCGACAAGATCCGTCTCGTCGCCCGCGAAGCGAACGACCGGGGCGTCCCGATCCGCGTCGGCGCCAACGCCGGCTCGCTCCATACGAAGTTCCTCGAGCGCCACGGGGGCCCGACGCCCGAAGCGCTCGTCG
>JBOGXL010000020.1:0-3347 GCA_050694575.1 Actinomycetota bacterium
GTCCAATGCGACAGCGAAGTAATGACGTTCACTGCCACATATGGATTCGATAAATCGGGTCAAAGAGAGACTGGCCACGAGACCGAGGATGAAGCCGTCGAAGCCGAAGCCTCGCGTAAGGTCGGACCCCACGAACGAAGCACTCGTGAACCTAATGGTCATGTTGTTCGCCGTGGGGGACGGCCGAGTGCAGTGTTCTGGACAGAACAACTACCCAACGGGCGTTTTGTGGTAGCGGGGGGGCAAGTGTGCGAAACGGATCTCGTACAGCGGTAGCCGCACTGGGTGTAGCAGTCACGCTCCTGCTTGGAGCGCCTTACACATTGGCTCATTCGGGGAGCACGTACTTTCCCACATATTGGGATTCGACGGCGCTCTACACGGGCCAATCGGGGGTCTTTTTGCTCGCTGATCCCAACACGATAAGTTCCTCAATGTCTGCGCGTATCGGCAACGCGCGAGACACGTGGAACGCGCCGCCGCCGCCGCCGGTCTTCTACAGCTATCGCGGATATGACACCCAATACGCTGCTCAGTGCACAGGTGTTCCGCGCAATCGAAACAAGATAAAGATGACGCCACTGGACGGATCGTTCGGAGTCCTCGGGGAGACCAGATACTGCTTCGCGAACGGAAAGCTTGACCGATTCAGCATCCACATCGATACCGATGAGGAGTGGTACACGGGCACCGCGCTCGCCTCGCAGATGCCACCCCTAACGTTCGATTGGTGGAGCCTTATTACTCACGAGCTTGGTCACGGTCTGGGCTTTGGATCGCTCCAAGGCGAAGGCTTTCCAGGCCACTTCACCGACAGCACGGCGTGCCCAGCAGACGTGAATCTCTATAACACAATGTGTCAGGGCCAAAGCCAAGAGCAAACGTTCTGGCGGACCTTGGGTACGCATGACATCCATACATTCGACGCGAGGTACTGACGTAGGGCCGTCGACAGCGTCAAAGGAGTCACGGAGAAGCCCGGCTTAATGGCCGGCTAGACATAGCCGCCGCCGTCGAGACGCTAAGTGATGCCGTCGACGCCAGCGACGGTGGATTCTCTCACGAAGGGGCGGCGAGAATAGAGCCAGCAACTGTCTAGGTCGATCAGACGCGCTTTCCGGCAGAAGGCCGCCGACGTGGCGCTGTGGCTCGCAGCGAACCCCGCCCAGCGGCGGCTCATCGAACGCAGTCTCGCAGTGCTCGAGGCGGGAGGAGCGGCCGCACCGTAGCGCGGGCAGGAGGATCGCTCAACGAAGTGGCATCTCAGAGGCGGCGCGCGGAATCGAACCACGGTGGGGGGATTTGCAGTCCCCTGCCTAGCCACTCGGCCACGCCGCCGAAGCCGCCAGGATACCTGCGTCGCCTCGGGCCGTAGCGGCGGCGCTACAGCGGCTCGATCCGGTTCAAGGTCGCGGTGAAGCGCGTGCTGTAGGCGAAGCTCCCGGGGCCGACGTTCTGGCTCCCGTTCAACTGCTCCTCCCACTTCACCCACAGAACCCGCTCCGTGTCGAACCAGTACTTGCGCGTGCGGGTGACCCGTTCGCTCGAGCCCGGCTGGCTCTGCCGTTGGATCTGGACGACCCACGTCGGTACCGTTTCGCCCAGGATGTCGAGGTCCTCCCTTCCGAGCACCGAGACCGTCCAGTCTTCGGTTCGGGTGACGTTGCCCGATGCATCGCGCGCCACGCTCGTCCCGGTGTGGCTGGTGCCCTCCGACAGTGGGACGGGGATCTGCAGCATGGGTGGGTCGTAGGTCGCCTCGCTCGTCTGCGTGAACCCGAAGGTCACCGAGCCGGCTTCGTAGGTGAAAACGATGCCGTCCCCGCGGAACGCGACTATCTCGCGCTCCTCGTGATCGTCGGAGAAGTAGAGGTCGAAGATGACCTCGTCGTCGCGCAAGCGCGGGACGTTGGGCTCGGTCGGCTGCGTCCGATGCACGGTCGTCGTCATCTGTGCGGCATAGTCGCGCCGGCCGAAGGCCGTGGCCTGTTCGTAGCCGTCCACGTCGTACACGTATCTGCCGAAGACGGGGAAGGGGATGGTGTTCGGCCCCCGGGGCTCACCCGGCCCGGGCGTGCGCGGTGCCGTGAGTGTGGCCGACGAACGCGACCGGGCCGAGGCGTTCGGCACCGGCGTCTGGAGACTCAGATCACGGATGGACGGATCCGTGAGGTCTCCGGCGAACGCTCCACCGCGCCCGAACTCCGGACCACGGTCGGCGCGCACGTTCGTCTGATAGAGCAGCGCGCTCGACGCGAACACAACGAGCGACGCGACGATGCCCGCGCCGCGCATCGCACGCGGCATGAGCGCCCAGGTGTACCAGAGCCGGAACCGCAGCATGGTTGTTGAGCCTAGCCCGAACGCGCTGGTTAGGCCGGAGATCCGGTTCCCGCGCCGCCGAGCGCTTCTTCGAGATGCTTCAAGCCCCGGGGGGCGTAGACCTGTGAGTCCTCGCGTCCGTCACGCAGGTAGACGAAGGTGAGCTTCGCCTCGCCCGTCACGATGCCCAAGGCGGCCAGGGCTTCGGCATACAGTTCGAGCTGCGCGAAGCTGGTCTCGGGCGCAGCGCCCGTCTTGAAGTCGACGATCTCGACGCCGCCGTCCTCGGTTTCGTAGACCGCGTCGATCCGTCCGCGCACCAGATCCCGGCCGATCTTGAGCGTGAAGGGCAGCTCGGTCGCCGGCTCCCCCGTCGAAAGCTCCAGCGGACGCCGGTGCTCGAAGCGAAGCTTCTGGAAGTTCCGCTTCAGCTCGTCGACGGTGGCACGGTCCGGCGGCACCGACGCTTCGTCCAGTGCCTCCTCCTCGGCGAGCCCGACGAGACCGCGGTGGAGCTCCTCGATCCACGCGTGCACCTCGGTTCCCAGGCGCTGGGCGTCGGTCGGGCGCTGTGGGAGCGGATGAAGAACGTCGTCTATCGACACATCGCCGGCGGCGATGTGGACGGCACTCGTCGCCGGCAGCGAGCGGCGCGGGACGTCGGTGGGTTCCTCGACTTGTTCGGACGCCAAGGCGTCGATTACCGCGGCGTGTGCGTCGTACAGCTTCCTCGCGGCTGCCGTCGTCAGCACCGAAGCTGCGTCGCCGTCCGCCACGGCCGTCTCGAGTCTCTCCAGCCAGGGGTGAGCACGATCGTCCAATGGGGCCGGAGGCCAGACGAGTCGTCGGCGCATGGACTCGACGACCGGATTGAGCTCGTCGGCCGGCTGTTCGAGGTGGCCGGTGACGACGTCGACGAGGTCCCGGTTGTCCTCGCCCAGGATCTCGTCCAGGAACACCGATGGTCCCTTCGGTGTGTCCTCGGACGCGTACCAGTGCGCGGCGGTGCAGTACAGCCGCTGACG
>JBOGXL010000021.1:0-3704 GCA_050694575.1 Actinomycetota bacterium
GAGACGGAAGCCCCCGACGGCCGGCGCATGATCGACCAGGAGTGGGTGCGCATCAATCTCGCGCGCGTCCGTGCGAAGGCCGAAGCGTGCAGCCTTCTCAACTGGCGCATCGCCGCACTGCAACAGCGCGGGACGCCCAACCCCGGCGACGCCTCCGCGCTGAAGGTGTTCGGGACCGAGCTGCGCATCGAGTCCACGCGACTGTTGATGGAGATCCTCGGCCCGGAGGGAACCATCCAGAAGGGCTCGCCCCGTGCGGCGCTCGATGGCCTGCTCGAGGTTGGGTATCGCGGAGCCATCGTCGGAACCTTCGGCGGCGGGGTCAACGAGATCCAGCGGGAGATCATCGGCGCGGCGGGTTTGGGGATGCCCCGCGTGCCCCGATGAGCGAAGGTCATCGGGAACCGCGGGGGGTCCGGGGGGCGCAGCGCCCCCGGTCAAGATGAGCGAAGCCGTTCGCGACGAACGCGACGACTCCGACCACTCGCTCGACGGCGGACCGCTCGCCTTCGACGTTCCCTCGCGAGGGAAGCGCGCCTTCCGGGCCCTGCGCCATCGCGAGTTCCGTCTGGTGTGGTCGACGTTCATGGTCGGCCAGTTCGGCTTCTGGATCGCCTTCATCGCTCTGCAAGCGCTCATGTCGCGTCTCACCGACGCGGACGGGACCTGGCTGGGGATCCTGTTCTTCGTCAACTTCTTCCCGATGCTCATCTTCACTCCCATCGCCGGGGTGGTCGCCGACCGGCTCGACAGGAAGAAGATCTGCATCGCGGCGTACTCGGTGCTCTCGGTCCTCATGACCGGGCTCGCGGTGATGACGCTGACCGATCACGCGACGCCGGCGTCGCTGTTGCCCTTTGCCTTCGGCGTCGGGACGGTGTTCTCGTTCAACGCGCCCGCCAACCACTCGATCATCGCCAATGCCGTCCCGCGCACGGACTTCCCGAGTGCGATCTCGCTGCAGTCGGCCGGCGGGAACCTGTCGCGTGTGGTGGGGCCCACGCTCGCCGCTCCGGTGTTGGCGGTGTGGGGCGAAGGCGCGGCCTTCGCCGTGTACGCAGCTACGAGCGTGATAGTCGTCTTCCTGCTCCGGCGGGCTCACATCTCCGGCTACGAGCCCGAGCACGACGACGGACACTTCTGGTCGCGCGTCCGCCGAGGTCTCGAGCACGCGCGTGAGCGTCCTCCGGCCATGGCCGTGCTGTCCGTCCTGGTCATGTCGTCGCTCTTCGCGGCGTCCTACCTCGCGCTGCTGCCGGTGATGGCCGACCAGGTGTTCGACAAGGGACCGACGGGGTTCGCGACGCTCGCGGCGGTGGCCGGGTTCGGATCGATGCTCGGCGCTCTGTCGACGGCGTTCCGGGACTCGATGCCGACCCTGCGATCGACGTCGCTCCTCATCGCTGCGTTCGGCGCGAGCATCGTCGCCTTCGCCGCCGTCCCGACCTGGTCGCTGGCGTTGGCGGCCATCGTCGTCACCGGGCTCTTCTACTTCTCGGGGATGACCACGCTCAACACCCTGTTGCAGTACCTGGCCGCCGAGAACATGCGCGGGCGGATCTCGAGCTTGTTCGTCATCGGTTGGGCCGGCTTGGTCCCGATCGGCGGTCTGTGGCAGGGGCTGTTCGCCAGCGCGTACGGCGTGCGCACGACGATGATGCTCGCCGGGTCGGTGACGGCGGTCTACGCCGCCGGCGTCGCGCTGCTGCTCGGCGGCCGTGCGACGCGGCGCGTGGCTGTCGAGGTGACGTGATGACGGAGCCGCGCCCCGACGTCGGCAACGGAGCCCCGCCGGAACCCCAGACGCTCACCGAGAAGCAGAGCGCCCGGCGACGTCGCGTGCTCGATGCAGCCATGGAGCTTGCATCCGAAGGCGGGTACGAGGCCGTACAGATGCGGGACGTCGCCGCGCGGGCCGACGTCGCGCTCGGCACGCTCTACCGCTACTTCTCGTCAAAGGATCAGCTGCTCGCGGCCGTGCGCGCCGACTGGACGGATGCCCTCGAGCGGCGACTGGCTCGACAGCCGCTGCAAGGCGACACCCGGGCCGAGCGCGTGATCGACTTCCTGACCCGGGCCACGCGTCCGCTCGAACGGCGTCCGCGCCTGGCCGAGGCACTCGTCCTCTCGGTCGCGACGCGCGACCCACACGCCGCCCCGTATCAACGCGAGGTCTCCTCGTGGATGGATCGCATAGTCCTCGAGGTCCTGTGCGGCCTGCCCGACGAAGACGCACACGGGATCCGCGAGGTGCTCGCGCACGTGTGGAACTCGGTGCTCCTCGCGTGGGTCAACGGTCACATGGAGCCCGAGCGGTTGTACGAGGTGTTGCGGACGACGAGTCACCTGCTCTTGGATCCGCGCGAGGGGTCATGACGCTGCTCGAGGTTCGCGGCGTATCGGTCTCCTTCGGCGGCGTGAACGCGCTGACCGACGTCGACCTCGCCGTTGAGGCGGGCTCCGTGACGGGATTGATCGGACCCAACGGCGCGGGTAAGACGACGCTCTTCAACGTCGTGTCCGGGCTCCAGGTGCCGGACACGGGAGCGGTGTTCGTCGACGACCGTGAGGTCACGGGCCTCAAGCCCTACCAGCGCGCGCGGTTGGGTGTGGGCAGGACGTTCCAGCGACTGGAGGTCTTCGGCTCCCTGAGCGTGCGCGACAACATCCGTGTCTCGGCCGAGATCCTGAAGGACTGGAAGCGCGATGCGCCGGACCCCCTGGCCGTCGCGGACGACGTGATGGATCGGATAGGGCTGACCCCCGTCGCGCGCGTTCGCGCGGACGAGCTTCCGACGGGGATGGCGCGTCTCGTTGAGCTCGGCCGCGCACTGGCCGTGCAGCCGAGGCTCCTCTTGCTCGACGAACCGTCGTCCGGGCTCGATGAGAAAGAAACCGATGAGCTCGCGGCGCTCCTCGAGCAGGTCTCACGCGACGGGTTGGGGGTGCTCCTCGTCGAGCACGACGTCGAGTTCGTCATGCGGGTGTGTCGCATCGTCCACGTCCTCGACTTCGGCCGCATCCTGGCGGTGGGGACGGCGCGGGAGGTCCAGCGCAGCGCGGCCGTCCAGGAGGCCTACCTCGGCGCGAAGCGCCGATGACGCGCGGCCGTCTCGCGGCGGTTGTGGCGGTCGCGGCATTGCTCCTGTTCTGGGCGCCGGCCTGCTCGTCCGACCCGGTACGGCGCATCTCACTGTCCGGACGCCCCTCTGCCGTCGCCGTGCTCGACGATCTGATCTGGATAACCGACGATGCGGCGAGCGTCGTCCGCACCATCGACGCCGAGACGGCAGAGCAGACGGGTGACCCCGTGCGGGTGGCGCGCAACCCGGTCGCCGTCGCGGCCGGATCCGACGCATTGTGGGTCGGGCACGCGGGTGGTGAGGTCTCACGCATCGACGCAAGATCTCGAGAAGTGAAGACCGTCGAAGCCGGTGGCTCCATCACCGGGATCGCCACCCGAGGTTCGCGCGTATGGGCCGCCGACCTGGCCACCAAGTCACTCGTCGAGCTCGATGCGGGATCGTTGGAGCTCCGCCGTATCTACCGGCTGAACGATGGGGTCGTGCGGGTCGCGCTTTCGGGGAGCATCCTCTGGGTGACCAACAGCGAGCGAACGGTCACGAGGGTCGATCCGCTTTCGCACGACGTGGGACCGGCCGTGCCTACCGGTTTGGGACCGATAGGGCTCGTCTGGACCGGGG
>JBOGXL010000022.1:0-1939 GCA_050694575.1 Actinomycetota bacterium
AGGAAGCGGTGGTCCACACGTCTTCGGCGATCAAGATCCCGTCGGACATCCCGCTGGACGTCGCAGCTCTCGTCGGATGCGGCGTCACTACCGGAGTAGGTGCGGCGCTCAACACCGCCAAGGTCCAGAAGGGCTCGACCGTGCTCGTGATCGGTTGCGGGGGCGTCGGGATGAACGTGATCCAAGGCGCGAAGATCGCCGGCGCCTCCGCGGTGGTCGCCGTCGACCGGTTCGAGAACAAGGCCGAGGAGGCCAAGCGGTTCGGAGCGTCACCCTCGACGACGCCGGACGGTCTGGACGCGTTGAAGGCTGAGCTCACCGGCGGTGAGGGATTCGACTACGCCTTCGAGGTCATCGGCCTGTCCCAGACCATCCGCTCGGCCTTCGACGCAACACGCAAAGGTGGCACGACCGTCGTCGTCGGGGTCGGACGGCAGGAGGATCAGGTGCAGTTCTCGCCGCTCGAGTTCCTGCTCAAGGAGCCGAAGATCCTCGGGTGCGTGTACGGATCGTCTCCCGTCGCGACCGACTACCTGCGCTTCCTCCAGCATTGGCAGAAGGGAGAGCTCGACCTCGAGGGACTCATCTCCAAGCACATCGCCATCGAGGACGTGCCCAGCGCGTTCGAAGCGATGGAGCGTGGAGAAGTGATCCGCTCGGTGATCAGCTTCTAGTCGCCGCCGAGCGGGTCGCACAGCGCGCAGGGCTCGAGCCCGCGCGTCTGAGCGGTAACACGGCGTAGACGTTGCCGTCCCGCGACGGCCGAGCAGCCGGGCCGGTGGAAGAGGTTGCCGTTGCGCGTAGCGACGAAGGCTCCGGTGCTCCCGCCGGCGATGGTCCGTACCGCACGCCTCGGTGCCGGAGCGGCACCGTTGAGCGACGCGGCGATCTGATCGAGGATGTCGGCGGCGCGTTCGGACTGCGCGCGCGACTCGCGGACGAGCGTGGTGACCCAGTAGGCGAAGTACACGAATCCGCCCAGGAAGCACAACGCGACACCGAGCAGACCCCCGGAGATCAGGTAGGGCAGCTGCTCGAACTCGAACCCGGTGTTCGCGGCGCCGTACCACCCGAGGATGATGGCGACCAAGCCGAGGACGGCGAGTACTCCTCCCCCGATGAGCTGCGCGCGGTCCATGTCGATGCGCCGGCCGCCGCGCAAGCGCGACACCGCCTCACCGAGACGATCGACACGACCGATCGCCTCCGATTCCGTCGTGTCTTCGAGGTCCGCGCGTTTCCGAGGCATGGCCTATCTTCCCTCGTCCGGACACCCACCGGCGGCCCGGGCCGCGAGCAATCGGTCGGCGAGGGCCATGAGCGGTCTGGAAGAGAAGAGCGCGGCGAGCACCAGCAGCACGACGAGCCAGATCGGGACGCCGGAGAACGATGCCGGCGTCGTCTCGATGGCCACCGGAGCACCGCCCGTCGGTCCGCCGCCGCCCGTGGGGGCCGAGCCCGTGCCGCCCGACGGCACGGACGTGTCGCCGCCGACCGACCCGCCGGTGTCGGTATCACCGCCGAAATCGGGCAGCGCCGGCGCTTCCACACCGAAGTCGAGGAGCTTCGCGGCGCCCGCAGTAACGGCGGCCGGAGCGATCTGAACGGTGATGTCTTGGTCCAGCGTCAGCTGCCCGCGGACCTGGCTCTGGATGGGAGCCGGTAAAGCGGCGATCAGCGGCTCGAGGGTGGAGGACTTGATGCGCAACAGCAGCCCTCCGAGGGCTCGCGAGCCTTGGGCGCCCGATGTCGAGTCGACGGGCTGGGCGAGCTCGAGCGACGCACCGAGCTGATTGAGCACCTGGTTGACCGCTTGCTGTGCGGCCGCCGAATCCGGTCCTTCTTGATCGCCGGCGTGCACACCGTTGGTGTCGATGGTCACGCCCATGCCTTGGATCTCGGCCCCGGCGATGGTGGTAGTCCCGGCGAGCGTCGCCTT
>JBOGXL010000023.1:0-5715 GCA_050694575.1 Actinomycetota bacterium
GGTCGAAGTCGGCGGACGCGATGGGCGTATGGAATCGCTCCGGGCGTTCGGGATGCGGCGGCGGCCAGTCCCGTCGCCTCCGCATAGTGTCGAGCCACGCGGTTTCGGCCCGTCCGATCTCCGTGACGGGCGGACCTACCCCCCAGATCTCGTCGGAGATCCCGCGCCAATCCTGGGTGCCGCCGAGCGAGGCCATGACCGACCACAGCCCGAGGTCGATGCGAGCGAGCACGACGTTGTCCTTGGGCATCGTGAACCTCTTGACGACGTCCCCCCATTCGCCCAGCGGGTCGTAGACGCGCCCGAGATACGCCGCGACGTCGTCGTGCGTGAAGCGGTACGGACGGTTGATAAGGTGCGGCTGTGCGCCGGCGAGCCACTCCAGCAGCCGGTCGGGGTCGGCATCGTCGTCGGCCGGGAGGAATCCCGCGTCGATCAGCGCACGGTGCAGGTCCTTCGCCCGCCCCTCGGCCGCGGCGCGGATCATCGAGATGTTGTCCACCTGCTTCTCGAAGGGCATCACCTTGACGCATCCGAAGTCCAGGAAGGTCACGGTGCCGTCGTCGTGGAAGAGGTAGTTGCCGGGATGAGGATCGGCGTTGAACACCGAGAAACGATCCAAGCTGCTGAGCGCGAAGCGGAAGATCGCCTCCGCCCACCGCAGACGCAAGTCTTCCGGCGCATCGAGCGCCTCTGCCCACCTCTTGCCTTCGACGTACTCCATCGTGAGCACCCGGTCGGTCGAGTACTCGTCGTAGACACGAGGCACGCGGATGACGGGATGACCTTCGTATAGCCGTCCGAAGAACGACTGGTTCTGCGCCTCCGTCCGATAGTCCAGCTCTTCGGAGATGCGCTCGCGAAGCTCGCCGACCATAGTTCGGATGTCGGCGCGGGGGGCGAGACCGCCGAGCATGCTCTGCCCGAGCCGGAAAACGGTCGCGAGCATCTCCGTGTTGCTCAGATCGCTCTCTATCGCGTCGGCGACGCCCGGGTACTGGATCTTCACGGCGACCCGGGATCCGTCGGCGAGGCGCGCCTCGTGCACCTGCCCGATCGACGCCGCGGCCAGGGGGGTCGGTGAGAACCACGCGAACACCTCCTTCGCCGGCGCGCCGAGCTCGAGCTGGACGACCTCGTCCAGGACGTCGGTGTCCATGGGTGGAGCGTCGGCGAGCAAAGCCTGGAGAGACCGCTGGTACATCTCCCTGTAGCGGGGCGGGATGGCGTCGACCTCGACGTAAGACAGGAGCTGGCCGAGCTTCATCACCGCGCCCTTCATGTCGCCCAGGGCTTCGGCGTAGCGTTGCGCGTTGCGCGCATGGAACTCGAGGAGCTTCGCTTCCTTGCTCTCCGGATCGGCGCCGATCGATCTGATCGCCGTCCCCGCACGGCGCGCGGCCGTCCCCGCGCCCATGCGCAGGGGCCGAACCGACCGTCGAACACGTCCCGAGCGCACCCCCCGCGGCGTCCGGTCGCCGTCACCTCGTTTGCGCGTCATGACGACCGTCCGCAGGCGAGCGAGCCGACGAGCTCGACCCAGCCCTGGAGGAAGCGCTCGTCGTCCAGATCGGCCGGCGGTCGACCCAACAGAGCTTGGCTGGCGCGATAGGCGAAGATCGCTCCCAGAGCGACGGAAGCGACGGCCTCGAGGTCTAGGCACACGGCGTGGCCCGCCTCGACATGCCCGCGCAACCACTCGCCGAACTCCCGGTAGGAGGGATCGATGAGCCGTTCGCGCGCCTGTCCCATCATCTCGGGGAAGCGCTCGCCCTCCCTGATCAGGAGCCGCAATAGGTCGCTCTCGTCACCAAGCTCGAGAAGGACGAATCGGCCGAGGTTCTCGAGCTCGGCCCGGAAGTCGAACGGCTCGGGCAGGAAGCGTCGGGCCATCCGGACACCCTCCAGGTGAACGATCTCCCTCTCTATCCCGGCGGCCAGCACTTCTTCTTTCGAGCGGAAGTGCTTGTAGAGGGCACCCGAGCCTTCCGACAGCCCGCACGCCGCCTGGATGTCCGAAACCGAGGTCTCCGTATAACCCCGATCCGCGAACAGCTTCATGGCCGATGCCACGATGCGATCGCGCGTCCCCGCCGTCGGTGCTCGGCCCGGCGCGCCTCCGTGGCGCCGGGATCGAGGGGGTCGGCTTGGTGAGTGCCTGGTCACTCACCTACTATGGCAGGCGTGTCCGAGCCGGACAACCGCCCCCTGAAGGTGTTCGTCGCCGGGGCCACCGGCGTTCTCGGGCGTGAGGCGGTCGACGCCCTGACCGCCGCCGGTCATCAGGTCACCGGCGTGGCTCGATCCGGGGAGAAGGCCGACCTCCTGAGGCGGCTGGGGGCCGAACCCGTCTTGGTCGACCTCTTCGATCCGGCCGCCGTGACGGTCGCCGTCCGGGACCACGATGCCGTCTGCAACCTCACGACGAGCATCCCGCGTCCATCGCGGTACTTCCGCCGCTCCCCGTGGGAGATGAACGACCGCCTGCACCGCGACGCGTCCCGGCATCTCGTCGAGGGGGCGCTCGCGGCGGGCGCCGAGCGCTACGTCCAGCACTCGGTCGCGTTCATGTACGCCGACGGCGGTACGACCTGGCTCGACGAAGGCTCACCGCTCGATCCCCCTCCCCACGGCCTCGCCGTCGTCGAAGCCGAAGAGCAGACCCATCGCTTCGCGAGTGCCGGCGGCTCCGCTGTCGCCCTGCGCTTCGGCCTGTTCTACGGGCCGCCGGCGCAGACGGCCCGCGATCTTCTCCGTATCGCGCGCCTGGGCTTCGTCCCACTGCCGGGACCTCCCGATGCCTACGTCTCTTTCGTTCACACAGACGACCTGGGCCCGGCCGTCGCGGCGGCGCTGCGCGCACCGTCGGGTGCGTACAACGTCGTGGACGACGATCCGCTCACCCGGGCCGAGCTCGGTGCCGTCCTCGCCGCGGCCCTGGGACGCAAGCGCCTACACGTGGCGCCCTTCGTGAAGCGGATGATGGGCAAACGCTTCGCTTACATCGCCAGATCGCAGCGCGTCACCAACACATATTTCAAGGCGGCTACGAAGTGGACACCCACGATCGCTTCATCCAGGGATGGTTGGGAACGCATGGTGCGCGCCGTCGCGGCCGAACGCTTCCGGTCGCGCTAGCGCAACATCCCGTGAACGCGTCCGGCGCGCTCGACAAGATCCTCGACGTCGGGGGCGACGTTCGGCACGCGTTCGTGCTCCCATCGAACCGACCCGATGCCGCGGATCAACCCGTAGAGCTCGAGGCGCAGCTGTAGGTCGTCCGGGACCGCTCCGTAGCCTTCGACCAGATAAGCGAACAGATCGGGGTAGTGGTAGCCGAAGATCGCCAGGTCCATCACCGGATCTGCCGACTCCGGCTCGAAGTCGATCAGGCCGGTGACCGTCATGCCCACGCGCTCGACGAACAGATGGTCCAACCCCGGATCGCCGTGGATGAACACGCCCCGGTCCGGTGCCGTGACGAGCTCTTCGTGCCGTGCCAGGACCTCGCCGATCTGATCGCCGACCGTCGGCGGGAGGAGACCGTGATCGAGGAGGTACGGCAGGCCCCAGTTCGGGCGATCCCGGAGGTACGCGCCGTGATCGTCGAACTCTCCGCGGACGCTCTCCGCGCTCCCGACGACCAAGTCTCCGAATCCATCGAGCACCCGGCCGTGCAAGCGCCGCAGCAGGTCGCCGTACGCCTCGATCGCGCCGATGAGCTGTCCACCTGTGAGCGGATCGTGCTCGAGATCGGAGCCCGCGACGGCCGTCACGATCATGTACTCCTCGGCCCACCGTTCGCGCGAGAGATCGAGATGGAGTACTTCCGGCACAGGAACGCCGAGCCGAGCTCCTTCCCGGTAGGCCCACGCCGCATTGGCGATGGGATGCCCTTCGTGCTCGGACTTGAAGAACACGACCCCGGACGGGACGACGATGCGGAACACCCGGCTGTCTTCGATCGTCGGAACATGCTCGATCGACGACGGCTTTTCTCCGAGCGCGTCCCGAGCGATCTCGCGTATGTCATCCATCCCAGAACGTTACTCAACGGGGGCTTGCCGAAACGCTCGCGTAACACATTGGAGTTACCCTTCTCCCGATGCGGAGATCCGCGCTGGCGCTCGCGTTCGTCCTCACGATGCTCGCGCCGTCGCCAACGGCCACGGCAGAAGCGACCTCGGTGGGCACCCTGCGTAGCGGACGATCGGTGTTCTGGAACGGCGCGTACGTCGCTCGGGCGGAAGTCGCCGACGCCCAGATGTGTGGCTCGGCAGGGCCGTGCTTCGACTATCGTCTCGGGCTCGTGGGCACCGCCTCGCGTTTGCGAGTGGCCATCGACACACCGTCGCGAGAGGACACCTTCAAGTTCGTGCTCCTCGATCCCGACGGCTCGGAGGTCGCGTCGGCGACCAACGACAACCAGTTCAACGCGGAAGCCTTCGTGGACAGACCCCGCGCGGGCGTCTGGACCGTCCGGGTCCTCCCAACCCATGTCACCGAAGCGTCCTTCCGCATGCGTGCCAGGCTCGAGGGAGCCGAGACCTCAGAGCGGCGCGCGCGTGTAGCCCTGCTCCCCAACCTGCGGAGCATCCCGCCCTACGAGCTCGGCTTCATAGCTCCCGCCAATCCCTTCAACGGCGTGTATCCGCCCGACACCGTCAATCCGCCACTGGATGTCTTCGGCGTCCACCCCTTCTCCTGCGCCATCGACGAGATGGCCGAGGACGAGGTCGAGCGTTGTCTCCGCCTCACTGCAGGTCCCATGAACGCGGGAGCCGGCCCCTTCGAGATGCGCTTCCGGCACATCGACGACGTTCTCGCGGGCGCCCCGCCGACGATCTTCCAAGCCGTCCATTACACGGACGGTCGCGTGCGGATCCGCAAGGGCGGTACGTACTCGTTCCATCGCACGCACGCGCACTACCACTACGACGACATCCTGACCTACGAGCTCTTCCGGGTCTCCGGTGATCGCTTGGTCGGGGCGGGCAAGGGCAACAAGTCCGGCTTCTGTCCGGCCGATCAGCTCTTCGCCGACTGGCACTCCTTCGGTCAGGTGCCGCCTGGAAGCTACGGCGAGGGGGACAGTGCCGGTGGCAATTGCTTCTCGCCGTCGAACGGACTGATCGGGTTGTCGGTCGGGTGGGGCGATGTGTACCGCTGGCAGCGGCCCGGCCAGTACGTGGACTTCGGCTCCAACGGCGACGGCCGCTACGTGGTCCGGGCCACCGTCGACAAGGCGAACCACGTCCTGGAATCGGACGAGGCAGACAACTCCTCGTACGCCCTCATCCACGTCGTGGGCGACTCAGTCCGGATCCTCGAGCGCGGCCGCGGGTCGAGTCACCTCGACGACACGAGAATCGTCTACCGCGGTGCCGGCCCTGCGTCGCTTCGTTAGCGCCTCTCGATACACTTCGCGCTGCCGAATGACTCCCCCGATGCACGTCGTTTGAGTGTCGCGAGATATCGGCAGCCTGGCCAGGGCAAACACAGTGCCTTTCTTAGTGCCTCCCACGCTCCTTCGCGTCGAGGAGCACAAGGGGTATGGCCGATGCCCTGACCCAAGTTGCCGCGCAGCGGCGGCTGATCCCTAGCGGGGCAGAGCCACCTGCTCCAGTTGGTGATGTCCTCGCACTAACCACATCGAGTCGTAGCCTACCGATCGCAGGACGCCGATCGCTCGATCGAGGTTCTTCCCGACCATCT